>DATKEJ010000023.1:0-2819 GCA_035512315.1 Rhodothermales bacterium
GATTCCCTAGGAAATCTGACCTCTTCCTCGATCTTGAAGTGGTCGGGGCGAGAGGATTTGAACCTCCGACCCCTCGGTCCCGAACCGAGCCAAGAAGTCCTGAGTTTCCGAGTAAGTCGCGTCGTAGGCCGTATCTGCCTAACGACAGCCTAACGATTGTGGACGCATCGACGCTGCCCTTTTCGGTCGGACCGGCGCCGGCATTGCCATCGCAACGTTGAGCAGAACGTGCTCGCCTGTGTAGCGGTCTATTGAACCGCTGCCTCCGAGCTCCCGCAGGGCACCAACGTAACAAGTAATCCCTAATGCGCCAGATCGCCTGCAGGAAGGAACCGGAGGCCAGCGCATTTCACGAAAGCACCCCTCGTATCGTGCTGAGCAACACGTCTGAGGTAAAAGGCTTTTGCAAGAACGTGGTGCCGGGGTCCAGCACGCCATGATGGGCGATTGCGTTATCGGTATAGCCCGACAGGTAGATGATTTTCGTTTCAGGCCGGCACTGCTCAATCCAGTCGCCCACCGCTCGGCCGCTTTTGCCGGGCATCACTACATCCATCAACACGGCGTGAATCGGGCCCTGATGCTCGGTGCAGACGCGTTGGGCTTCCTCACCGTTCGCGGCGAGGAGTACCGTGTACCCATAGCGCCGAAGAATCCGCTCGGTGAGCGCTCGGAGTGGCGCCTCGTCCTCCACGACCAAGACGGTCTCACTCCCCTGCAGTTCAGCCGGCGCCTGACTCGCTGGAGCGGTTGTGGGAACTTCAGTAGCAGGCGCAACGGGCAAGTAGATCTTGAAGGTGGTACCAATCCCCACTTCGCCGTATACCCAGATGTGCCCGCCAGTCTGCTTCACGATGCCGTAGACAGTTGCCAGACCCAATCCTGTTCCGCGTCCTCTTTCCTTGGTCGTGAAGAACGGCTCAAACAGCCGCGACTGGACCTCGGGGGACATCCCAATCCCCGTGTCACTGACTGACAACAGCACGTAGGACCCTGGTTGCACCTCCAGATGCGTACGAGCGTACGGCTCATCCACGACTGCGTTGTCGGTTTCGATGGTCACCACGCCGCCATTGGGCATCGCGTCCCTGGCATTAATTACAAGGTTCAAGAGCACCTGCTCGATTTGCCCCGGATCGACGTAGATCGGCATCAGGTGATCGGCTAGTCGGAGGTCAATCTGCACGTTCTCCTCGACGAGCCGGCGTGCCATCTTGTAACTGTCATTCAGGATGCTGTTGAGATCCACAGCCCGCGGCGCGACTATCTGTCTTCGGCTGAAGGCGAGCAACTGGCGAGTCAATGCCGTGGCGCTTGTGCCTGCGCGACGGATTTCGTCCAGGTCCTGCGTTGCGGCTGCGTCTTCGGCAAAACGGTCGGCGAGCAAGTCGCAGTACCCGGTGACGATCGTGAGCAGATTATTGAAATCATGGGCGACGCCAGCCGCGAGACCCCCGACCGCTTCCAGCGTCTGAGCCTGCCGGAACTGTTCCTCCAGGTTCTTCTGCGCGGTGATGTCGAGGCCCACGCCCACCGCTCGAATGGGTTCTCCCGCATCGCTGTAGAACGTCCGCCCGATGCCGGCCATCCAATGAGTGGACCCATCCGGCCACGTGGTCCGGTATTCTAGGCGCGAGTCCAGCCTATTTCGAAAAGACTCTGAGATGCTGTTTCGCACGCGCTGACGGTCGTCAGCATGGATGCAGTCGATGAACGCGTCAAAGGTGCCCGCGAATTCCCCTACCGGCAGTCCATGCAATTGCTCCAGAATGTCTGACCACGATGTTCTGCCGGACGCCATCTCCGACTCCCAGATGCCCACGCCGGCCGACTCGAGGGCGAACTGCATCCGCTCCTTCGTCTGTGAGAGCGATTTTTCCGCCGCCCGTCGTGCTCGCCGTCCTTCGGCCTCTCGCGTCTCGCGCTCGATGGCTGGAATCAGCCGGGCCAATCGGTCCTTCACGAGAAAGTCAGACGCACCCGCTTTCAGCGCTTCGACCGCCGTCTCCTCGCCGATCGTTCCCGACGCGATGATCAACGGAATGTCGATGCCCGTCTCCTTCAGGACCGCCAGCGCGCCGAGGCCGGTGAATGTCGGCATAGAATAGTCGGACATGATGACATCCCACGGCTGCTCCATGAGTGCTGCGCGCATGGTCTCGGCCGTTTGAACCCGGACGTGCACGACCTCGAATCCCCCGCGCCGAAGCTCTTCGAGCAGCATCGCCTCGTCGTCAGCAGAGTCTTCGACAATCAAGACTCGAAGTAGTCGTTTCATGGTGCGTCTTTCTCGCTGCTTCCCTGTGGCGGCGCCTCGTTGAGCACGAGCCAGTACAACCCGAGGTGCCGTGCCGCCTCGATGAACTCGGCGAAGTCCACAGGCTTCTGCACGAAGCTGTTCGCCCCAAGGTCATAGCTCCGCAAGACATCCTGCTCTTCCTTGCTCGAAGTCAACACCACAACCGGCAACCGTCGTGTTCGTTCATCCGCCCGCATCCGTCTCAGGACGTCGAGCCCGTCGATCTTCGGCAGCTTCAAGTCGAGCAGGACGACTTCCGGCAACAGCGCCGGATCTCGACCTGTGTGGTTACCAGCGGCGAACAGATAGTCGAGCGCTTCTTGGCCGTCCTTGGCGACGATAATTTCGTTGACAATCTTGCTCTGTTCGAACGCGAGAAGCGTGAGCTCGACGTCGTCTGGGTTGTCTTCCACGAGCAAAATGATGCGACTGCGACTCATGGTCGGACTCCAGGGCGGGATGGCGGAAGGGTAAAATGAAAGGTTGCGCCACGTCCGACCATGCCCTCTGACGACACTCG
>DATKEJ010000024.1:0-7968 GCA_035512315.1 Rhodothermales bacterium
AACGTAAGGACTCGTAATGCGCTCGAGCAGAACGCGCTGAACGGCGCGAACCTGCTCGCGGAGTGGGTAGTCGATTCGTCCGTTAAAGTTGTTCTCGATGCCCCAGTGCGTCCAACGGAACGCCCCGAGCTGCTGAAGAACGTCCTGCGGAATCTTGAAAGCGTTCTCGCTGAAAGCCGACTCGACGATGAACTCCAGCGCCTCCCGTTGGCGTGCTTTCTCGACCGGAACGAAAGGCGGGCGTCCGTCAGGGTCGCTGTAATGATCGCGATACTGGTACTGACCGCCGATGTATTTGACGCCCAAACCGACTGCATTAACGTATTGCGCGAGCAACATCTGCAGGGCGATCGTTGCCTCGAGATAAGGTTCGTCGTCAGCCAGGGTAATCTCGGGAATGCGGGTCCAGAGATCGTTTACGAGAGCCGCGCGTGCACGTCCCCACTGCAACGGGTCGCTTCCCAGGTCAAAGATGTTGACTGTGGGATCGATCGCGCCCTGCCCGACCGCGTCCTCGTCCGTTCCATAGGCGTGACCGGGGTGCGCCGCCAACCTCGCAAGCTCGGTCGCCTTCTGGGCACTCGGCGTGTACCCGTAGCTGATCGCCCATCGATCGTACGACCCCACCCCTGGATTGTAGTAATGGCCGGTGTCGAGACTGTCGCCGGCGATATTGACGACCGGATACTCCATCACGGAGCTGAACACACCGCGCTCCTCCGCCCAAGCCTTGTCGTGCAGCTTGTCCAACGGCGTATCGACCGACGATCTGAAATTGTGCCGCAGACCAAGAGTATGACCCACCTCATGCATCGTGACCCACTTGAGCGTCTCGTAGATGTACTCCTCGGGCACCGGGTCGCCCGGCCGCATGAGCCCCTTCCCGGTGAGATGAGCACGAAGGAGGCCGCCCTGCGCCGCCAGCTCCGAGCCGAGCGTCGCCATCTCTCCTCCGTTCTGAAGAATCTCCAGTTCGACCGGCGACGCATTGAGCATCGCCGACAGACTTGCCGCAGGATCGACAACATTCCACCATGTCCGCTGCCAGCCGATAAGCATGTCGGCTTCGAACAACACGTCCGCGTCAAGGACCTCGCCTGTCCTCGGATCCACCGTAGACGGGCCGATAGCCCCCCAGCCCGGTTGATCCGACACGTTCCAGCGGAGCGTCGCATAACGGACGTCTTCCGCGTCGGCCGAATCAGGAAGCACCGCGGCGCCAATAGCATCGCGGAAACCCGCCGCCTCGAAGGCCGGCCGAAATGCTTCCACGCCATCAATCATAGCCTGGCGATACTTCTCAGGCACCGTGCGATCGACATAGTATGTGATCGGAGTTTTCGGATCGCACAGTCCATCCGAGTCCACCGGACCACCACATTCAAGACGCCACTTGTTGATGTACCGCTTGAAGAAGGACCGATCGGGATTGGAGAAGTCCTTCTTCACCGTCATGAAATATCCGACCCTGTCGTCGGCTTCGCGGGGCGTCATCGGTTCCTCCGGCAGGGCGATAAACGAGTAGTGGACCGAGACAGGAATCGATCGGGAATCGGGAACTCCGGCGAGAGTTACCGGCTCTCCAGGGTCGAAGGTCAGCTTCGCCTGGACGTTCAGGTTTCGTTCGAATCCTTTCACGTATTCGAGATGACTTTTCGTCTTGTCGAACGTCACGCGGCCAGGTCGCTCCGGAGCGGTCGAAACCGCGCTTCGAAGTCTCTGACCGACGCCGGCCAGGTCACTGACGAACCAGCCGTACGTATCGATGACGACAGCCGAATCATCCCGCGTCGCTTTGATCGCTGCTGACTCGAGTACCGACGAGCCAAAAGTCAGGTCCAGCGATTCAGCCTCGGGCGTACCTGGCTCCGCGATGAAGCGAGACGGCCTTTGGGCCAGGTAGACCTTATCGGCATGCCTTTCAAGGACCACCAAATCGGCCTCGAAGATATTGAGCATGAGCCCCCCGGTCACCCCGTGCGTCCCGATCCCGCGCGCGATCGATTTGGCGAACAGGAATTCGGAGTCGAGTTGATCCTCGCGAACCACCAGGTAAAGATGCTCGTCCTTCTCGTACGTCTCGAAGAATCCTACTCGTTTCGTGGCGCCTTCGACCACATCGGCAAACTTGTCAGGTTTGGCGTCGTCTTCTTCCGACGGCTTGTCCTGTGCATTCACGGCGGCGCTCATCACGCCGACAACACACCAACCAATTAAAACGAGTCCCTTCATGCGATCCGTCCCTACACGGGCTTCACGGCGAAACGAATATCCATTGCTTAGTTTTGCATAGATTTGTATGCAACCTGTAGCTACTTTTGACCACGACGCATACCGAACCGTGAATGCCGTGACAAAAGAAAACTGGCTCTCACTGAACGAGGCGTCTAACCGCCTCGGCGTGCACCCCACGACGCTCCGGCGCTGGTCGGACGCTGGAAAGATACCTGTTTTTGTCACTCCCGGCGGGCATCGTCGCTTCTCCGAACACGAAATCGAATCGTTTGCTCGCGAGAGGCTTCAGCTTCAAGTCGCGACAGGCCTCGAAGAGCTTCTCCAGCGCCACGCAATCAAACGCGCACGGATGGACATTGCAAGCCATTCGTCGGAGCCCTGGCTCGCCTCCCTTTCCGAGAAGGATCGAAAGGTCAGCCGCGACCTCGGCCGCCGGCTTCTCGGCCTCTCGCTCCAGTTCATCGTGAGCGATGACGGCCATGAGCTGCTCGCCGAGACCGAGGATCTCGGTTTCAAATACGGGCGTCACGGCCAATCGATCGGCATCCGCCTCGAGGACATGCTGCGGGCCTCGATGTTCTTCCGCGACTCGTTGATCGAGACGTCCATGGATTTACCGGAGTCGGCCGCATCCCAGCAGACCAGCATGCATCTGGTGCTGCGAATCAACGAGCTGATGAACGTCGTTCAGCTCGCGGTCGTCAGAGCCTACGGTACGGCTGCGTGAAATCGAAGTAAGAGGCGACGCAACCCTGGACTCGGCGTTCGCCGGAATGACGTGCACCCCGATGTCCAAAATAGAAGAGGGCACCCTCCGAAAAGGGCGCCCTCTTGCTATTTTAATGGTTCCGACATGAGCCGGGAGCGATGGGCAGCCAGACACCGTCAGAAACCATCTCTTAGGCCTACAGCGGGGCGGATCGTCGCACTAGCCTCAAACAACGATGCGCCGGTGGGTCTGTATTTGGCCTACACTAAAGATAAGCGCTTTTACTTTTGATTTTGGATCAAAGATCAATAAAAAATAGATGTACCCAGGATTTTCTCAAATGAAGCCACCGGAGAACCCCAAGGGAGAATCTCTTCCGTTTCTTGACGTCAATGCGGGACGAACAGCGGCAAGGATCTCGGCCGAGTCGCCGGGGGCATTGGATCGTATCCGGCCTTATATCCTCTCTACCCCGGTCCAGACGAGCCGAACGCTCTCTCAGGAAGCGGGCTCGCGTGTCCTGTTGAAGTGTGAGCACCGACAGACGACGGGCTCCTTCAAACTTCGAGGGGCCCTGAACAAGGTGCTTTCACTCTCCAGACAATGTCTCGATGAAGGCGTGGTCGTCGCTTCGACCGGGAATCATGGATCCGCTGTCGCCTACGCTTGCCGGCTCCTCGGCGGCAAATGCACGGTGTTCGTACCAAAGGACGTCAGCCGGATGAAGGAGCGCGCCATGCGCGATCTGGGGGCGGAAGTCAGGAGACAAGGAGCCGACGGACTGGAGGCCGAGCGCGCGGCAAGACATTGGGCATCCGAGAATACCCTCGAATACATATCACCGTACAACGACATCGACGTCATAATCGGCCAGGCAACCCTCGGCCGTGAGCTGCTCGAGTATGCTGACTCGGGTTGCGACGTGTACGTCGCTGTTGGAGGGGGTGGACTCGTATCAGGACTCGCAGCCGTCCTGAAGCATTTCAACGCCGGGATCCGAATCGTGGGATGTTCACCGGCAAACCATCCCGTGATGGACGAATCCGTCCGCGCCGGCCGTATTGTCGATTTGCCCTACCGGCCAACCCTGTCAGACGGCACGGCAGGGCGCCTGGAGTCAGATTCGTTAACGCTCCCGCTGTGCGCACACCTCGTCGATGACTGGATTCGCGTGTCGGAGGCCGAAATTGTCGAATCCCTTCGGCTGCTCGGCCGGCAAGAACACATGATCGTGGAAGGAGCGGCCGCCGTCGCGGTGGCAGGGTTGCGAAAGGACTCAAATCGCCGTACCGGAGACAAAATCGTCGTCCTTTGTGGCGGAAACGTTGACAAAGCGGTAATGGCCGACATCCTTGCTCAAAACGAATAGAGCACATCGAGCGGCTGCGCAACCGTAGTGGCTCGAAATTCGGGATCGCTCGATCAAATCGCTGCAATGCACGTTAGAAGTTCGGGGGATGCGGGCAATTAACGGGATGAGTAACATTCGTCAAGGTTCCCTTTACTCAGCGAGAGTTCAAGATGCGGTGGAAGAATGCAAGGAAGAGCAGCAACGTCGAGGATCGTCGCGGGTTCAGTGCTGTGCGCGGTCCGGCGAAAATAGGCGGCGGAATGATTTTGATCGTATTCGTCGTATCACTCCTGTTTGGACAAAATCCCCTCGAGATCCTCGGGTTGCTTGGCGGCCAGACTGGGGTGGCGGGAGAGTCGGCGCCCGGTCCTCCTCCGGATGACGAAAGCGGAGAGTTCGTATCCGTCGTCCTCGCCGATATGGAGGATATCTGGCAGCAGATCTTCACGAGCTCAGGTGAAAGGTATGTACCGGCGACGCTCGTGCTTTTTTCTTCCGCGGTCCAGTCGGCATGCGGGTTCAACACGGACGCTACCGGCCCGTTCTACTGTCCTCCGGACCAGAAGGTATACATCGACCTCAGTTTCCTGGGAGAGCTCCAGAGATTGGGTGCGTCAGGCGACTTTGCGCTTGCTTATGTGATGGCTCACGAGGTGGGGCATCACGTGCAGAATCTCGCCGGTACGTCGGAGCGTGTTCGCTTGCGTCAGAGCCAGTCTCGGGCCGCGGAATCGAATCGCCTTTCCGTGGCGCTGGAATTGCAGGCCGACTGCTTCGCCGGTGTTTGGGCGCACCATTCACAGAAGCGCGGCACGATCAGCTACGATGCTGACGATTTTCAGGAGGGCCTTCGAGCCGCCTCGGTCATTGGCGACGATTACCTGCAGCGACAAGCCGGACGTCGAGTCCAGCCCGAGTCGTTTACACACGGGTCATCGGAGGATCGGAGGAACTGGCTCCGGCGAGGGCTCGACACGGGTAACCCCGACGCCTGCGATACCTTCAACTAGCTCTTTATTTCCTGGCAAGCACGCCGAGCGCGGCGCCCGCCAAGCATGGCTCGCTTAGCCGAACTTTGCGAACGTCCCCGTCGGAGAGAACCGGTCAGACCCTGACTTCGTCCCTGACTACGTTCCCGGGGCGTCCTGCTGCTGCGCCGAAGGCGGCGGCCACCAGCCCGAGGAAAAGCCCGAAGGCCGCCCACCACGCCGCGGACGCTGTCTTTTCCGCCGCCCGTTCCGCCGTTTCGGCGGCGGCAGTGGCAGCCTCGCTCAGCTCTTGCGCGACGGAATTGTAGGTGTCACGATAAGCTTCGACCGTCGCATCACGCGCCTGGACAAACTCTCGCTGCCAGCGCTCGGCGATCTCGGTTGAACGCGCCTCTTCGATGCCATAGCGCTGCTGCAATATCCCCTGCAGTTCCTCGAACTGCTGTTCGCCGAGCGGTCCATCCGAACTTGTCAGCCGGTCGATCGCCCGCTGGAAGATGGCGTCCGCCTCGCCAGGGTTGCGCAGCATCTGACGCCCGGCATTCAAGATGATCTGCCGCCCCGCGCGCATTTCGGATTCGTCGATCAACTGGCTGCCGACCGCCCGCACTTCCACGGTGACCTGTTCGGCCGTGAGGTTCCTGCCCTGCATGAGCTCTTCGATATCCTGCTTGATCGAGTCTGGCATCAGCGAAGTGACATCCTCCATCTGCAGATCCTCGAGTTCCGGAAACACGGAGGACACCGCACCACCGATACCTTGGGCGGCGTTGCCCAGAATCGAGGTCGCGACGCCGCCGGTCGCCGCAACGGCCTGCGCAGCGCCGCCGACCACCTGGGCGGCGCCGCTGAGAAGGGCACCCGCCATCGACACACTGAACCAAACAGCACCCAGCGTCACGCCAGCCCAGACGACCACGCCATGCAGAAAGGCCGAGGGCTTGAGCGGCATGCCCGCGAGCCTGCCGGCGATCCAGCCGCCGGCGAACAGGCTGGCGACGCTGGTGAGCGCGAAAAACAGGCCGCTGCCCCACCCGGCTCCGGACGGATCGCCATCCTCGATCATGCTCAGCCCGAGACCGATGGTGAGCAGGGTGAACAGGGCCTGCAAAGCGAGCGCACACACGATGCCTGCAAAAATCGCACCCCACGAAACGCGGTCGCTCCAGCCCTCCTGTAAGCTGCGCCTTGTCGTCTCAATGCTTTGGTCATGTTGGCCGGTCACGGTTGCCATATCGATCATCTCCTTGAGGTTTCTGCCGAGATCATTAGTCCAGTTGGTAAAACAACCCACGGGAAGAAAAGCTCCAGGCTCCAGCCACTGGCAAGGACTGCGACCATAGCGATGAGCGTCCTCCGACTTCGTGACCAGAGCACCGCGGTCTTACCTGCGGCTCGAAGGCTCGAGGCTCAACTTGCGGTGGCTGTGCAATCTTACATGGCACAACTCACTCGGCTTACGGCGACAACGGCGACGCTGAGGGAACGATAGGGTTCTTCAGCCTGAGGCCCATGTAGGTTGATGACAGGTCCATAGTTGGTAAGCTTTAGAGTGACTACTCGGTTGAGGATGGCTTGACAGGGGCCATCTTGGGCTTGAATCCGGGCGGCATCTTCGGTTTTCTGGCCTCCCCGGCTCCGTCACCGGCGGGTGCGCCGTCTCCCGACGGAACAGCCTCGCCGGCCATCTGCTCGAGCTTCTTCCATCGAGTTTTGACGCCCTCAGTGGCGAGTTTGAGGAATTTTGCCGCCGCGTCCGCATTGATGTGCGTCAGCACTCTGTATCGGTTTTCGTTGTACAGATAGTCTTTCAGCGGCACCGTAGGCGCTTTTGAGTCCAGTTGCAGGGGCGGTTTCCCCGATTCGATCCGACGAGGGTCGAACCGGTAGAGCGGCCAGTGTCCTGATTCTACGGCGAGCTGCTGCTGCTCCATGCCTTTGGCCATGTCGATGCCGTGTGCAATGCACTGGCTGTACGCGATGATGAGCGAGGGCCCATCGTACGACTCGGCCTCCTGAAAAGCCTTTATCGCCTGATTCTCGTTGGCGCCGCTCGCAATCTGCGCGACGTAGACGTATCCGTAGTTCATCGCTAAGAGACCTAGCTCTTTCTTCGGCGTCGCTTTGCCTCCCGCCGCAAACTTGGCAACGGCGCCCAGACCGGTCGATTTCGATGCCTGTCCCCCGGTGTTCGAGTAGACCTCGGTGTCGAGCACCACGACGTTTACGTTCTTTCCAGAAGCCAAGACGTGGTCGAGACCTCCGTAACCGATGTCGTAGGCCCAGCCGTCTCCGCCGATTATCCAGACGTTCTTGCGCACGAGACGGTCAGCAAGACTCGTCAGATCCAAAGCCCATGGCTCCGATATTTGGCTCACGTATTGCTTTAGCTCATGTACTATTACGCGAGCTATATCAATCTGTTGCTGTGTTTCCTGCGGCTCATTAAGCAGCGCTTCAACGAACTCGTGTCCGATTTGTCCGCGGTACTTTTCGAGGAGCTCGCGCGCATATTCGCCCTGCTTGTCAAGCGCCAGTCTCATCCCCAGGCCGAACTCGGCGTTGTCTTCGAACAGCGAGTTGCTCCATGCCGGACCGCGCCCGTCCCTGTTCTTCGTCCATGGCGTCGTTGGGAGATTGCCCCCGTAGATTGACGAGCAACCTGTGGCATTCGCAATCAGCGC
>DATKEJ010000025.1:0-3168 GCA_035512315.1 Rhodothermales bacterium
CTGAAGGCCGGGATGATTCTGCGTTCGGTCGGATACCGGGGGCTGCCTTTGCCCGAGCTGCCCTATGACAAACGAAGCGGAATCGTGCCGAACAAGCAGGGTCGCATCATCGATACGGATTCCGGTCAGCCCATCCAGCGCATTTACGTGGCCGGCTGGGCGAAGCGCGGACCGACCGGCGTGATCGGAACGAACAAAGCCGATGCCGTCGAAACGGTTGCCCGTTTGCTCGAAGATGTGCGCGAAGCGGGACGTGGATTCGCCGAGCGGCCGGATCTGGAAGAGACAGACCGTCTTTTGTCCCGACGCGGAGCTCACTGTGTGTCCTACGATGACTGGTGCCGTATTGAGGCGCTCGAAGAGGAACGGGGTGCAAGGGAGGGTCGTCCGCGCGTGAAGTTCGTTCGAGCGGAGGAGATGCTGGCGGCCTGTACTTCCTGAAGTCAAAATGCATCGGCGATGCCGCCTTTCGGCGACGGTTTACCGAGTTTGAGCCGTTCTCCAGAAGAGACCAGGTCGCTGGCGGCGCATGTCGCCTCCGATCTACATCCAGGGGACGTCGTCGCCCTTTACGGTGATTTGGGAACGGGCAAGACTGAGTTTGTCCGTGGTGCGTGTGCGGCGCTGGGTGTCGATTCAGACGATGTGAGCAGCCCGTCGTTCACCATCGTCAACGAGTATGCCGGTCGATCGGTCGCGGTATATCATTTCGACGCCTATCGGATAAAGAAACCCGACGAGTTCTTCGAGCTGGGTTACCAGGAGTATTTCGACGGGGAGGGTATCTGCTTTGTGGAGTGGCCCGAGCGGATCGAGGCTCTTTTGCCGAGGGCCGTGTTCCGGCTGGCTTTTGAGCATCGGGGCTCGGGCGAGCGCCTGGTTTCCGTTATTGCAGGACCACTCTGATGGACTATCCCCAGGCTTGCAGCGTGCTCTTCACGTTGCCCCGATTCGACCTCCAAGGTGCGGCTGCGATCAAACCCGGTCTCCAAAACATGCGTGCACTCCTAGGGGACCTGAGCAACCCGCACGAGCGCTATCCGACGATTCATGTGGCCGGCACCAACGGAAAGGGATCGGTTTGCTCAATGCTGGCAGCAATCCTACAGGTTTCTGGGAAGCGGGTCGGCCTTCACACGTCGCCGCATCTGATCTCATTGACGGAGCGACTTCGGGTTGACGGGCGGGAGGCGGAGGAAGACTGGGTCGCCGGCGCCGTTGAGAGGATGCTTCCGGCAGTCCGGCGGGTCAAACCCAGCTTCTTCGAAGCCTCGACAGCACTCGCGTTTCTCTATTTCGCGGAGCGGAGTGTTGACGTCGCGGTGATCGAAGTGGGGATGGGAGGCCGGCTGGATGCGACGAACATTATCCGCCCGCATCTGTCGGTGATCACGAATATCGGCCGTGATCATGTGGC
The DNA here is from genome assembly GCA_035512315.1 of Rhodothermales bacterium. Taxonomy (GTDB): domain Bacteria; phylum Bacteroidota; class Rhodothermia; order Rhodothermales; family DATKEJ01; genus DATKEJ01. Next base: position 1,418 of record DATKEJ010000025.1, read on the forward strand.
GCAGCTCGGCGACACGCTGCCCCTGATCGCGCGCGAGAAGGCCGGAATCATCAAGCCCGGGGTTCCCGTTGTGACGGCCGCGTGCCAGGCCGAGGTTCGTACGGTCATCGAGGAGGCGGCCGCCGCCGCACGCGCTCCCGTCGTCGACGTCTGCCGGCCGCCGTGGGGAGTGGAGTGGGATGGGAGCACGGTCAGTCTGAGTGCGCCTGGTGGGATGTACCGGCCGTTCAAACTCGATCTGCCTGGAAGACACCAGCATTCGAATGCACTCGCCGCGCTGGCCGGCGCATGGACCCTGCTGCCGCACGGAGACCTGGAACGGGTCGTCGTCGAAGGTCTGTCAAACGTTCGATCGCTCACCGGACTTCGGGGGCGCTGCGAGGTCGTCCGCCGAGACCCCCTCGTGATGGTTGACGTTTCGCACAACGAAGACGGCATCCGTGCCGCTCTCGAGTGTCTCGATCTCGAGTCGAGCGTTGGTCGTCCGCCTCACGTTCTTATGGGACTGGCGTCCGACAAAGACGTGTGGGCCATTCTGGCAGTCCTCGCGCAGCGAAACTGCACACTGATGCCCGCTTCAATCCCAGGGGAGAGGGGGCTGACGCCCACAGAAATGGCAAGGATGGCGGTGCGGGCGGGATTAAGGATCGTTGAAATCGAATCAGCGGATGCAGGGTGGCGATATTTCGTGGAACACGCCGAACCCAATGATCGTTTGCTGGTCGCTGGTTCCCACTACCTGATGGGGACACTTCCGGAGGACCTTTTCCCAAGGCGAGCAGCATCGCCCGCCTGAGAGCCGGGCCGTTGGAGGACATTCACTCCCTTGCGTTTCGAGTCAGTCGCTCGTAATATGCGATCGCTTATCCGCAATACTGATCCTCCTCTGATGCCTCTCGCGTCTTCCTGAGGAGTATTCCGGTGCGGCATCGGGTCGAAACAACGGAAGACCCGAACACCGTCGATGGAGTGCGACCGGTCTACAGTGGGTGTGAAACCAGCTCCGGTGTTACGATGCTCATCCGGCTGCAATCCAAACCATAGATAAATTCACGCGGCCACGCCGCACCTTAGGAAATCACCTTGTCGGCCGACCGGCCGGCCCTGCCACCAGGCGGCGTTCGCCGTCGAAGCAACCATCTCGTCAACGAATACCCATGCCAAGGATAGACCTGGATTTGATTAACATATCAAGTCTCCGCGAGGCCAAAGTCACCGAACTGCAAGACATCGCAAAACAACTCGGTATTGCCGGTGTCACCGGCCTGCGAAAGCAGGACCTCGTCTACAAGATTATCGATGCTGTAGCGGCTTCCGAGAGTGCCCCGTCCGGCCGTCGGAGTTCCTCCAAACCCAAAGAGGCAGAAACCGTGGAAGACCAAGACTCCGAGCGTGCAGGCAACAACCGCGATGCCGACGCGAGAGAGCCGCGTGAGGACCGGCCTCGCGACGGCGGCGCCCGCTCCGAATCGCCCCGCGATCGTGAATCGAATCGGAATTCCGACGCCCCTCGCGATCGAGACGCCTCTCGCGATCGGGAAACCTCTCGCGATCGGGAACCGTCATCCGAGCGTGATGACCGGGGGCCGTCGAACACTGACCGCGGCGGTGATCGCGGCGGTGATCGCGGTTCCGACCGTGGATCAGATAGAAACGGCCGCGACCGTGATGATCGCCGGGGACGCGGCAACCGCCGCAACCGGAACCAGAAGGGGAAAGGACCTCGAGACGGCGGAGGTGGTGGTGGACCC
>DATKEJ010000026.1:0-8409 GCA_035512315.1 Rhodothermales bacterium
CGTCCTCGATCATGACCGTCGCTGATTCAATTGCTTCCTGCGGCGCTTTCGCGCAGCCGGCGATCAGCAGGAGGGCCGATAAGAAGACGCCAGATTTGATGATACTTTTCATTGGAGGAATAACAACCTGTAAAATAGTGATTTATGTTTAATGACAGCCTCTCACGCGAGGGACTGCGATGGCTTCATTTCCAAATCGAAGTGTACACCACCGGTAAACTATCCTGTAAACTACCACCATGAGGACGCCAGGCGCATTGAGGGACCATTAGCCCATTCTTAGAAATGGATTAGAGACGTTCTACCTTGATGCGCTGCATCGAAAGTTTCCAAACCGTCATCCCGACGTCCGGACCAAGCAGTCTCCTTAAATACCCCCGGAGGGGTGAATCATTGCGTAAAAGATGCCCACGGTCAGCAGCATGCCGAGTACCAGAAGCACCAAAAGAAGAACCCACACGACGTCGATCTTTTTGGATTTGGTGGCCGGCTCGGAGGACCGCTGATTTCTGTTCGAGGAGTGACGCGCTCCGCTTTGCCGGAGCGCTCTGGAGGTTTTCATGTGAACCCCGGTATGGGGCGTGGTGAATTTTGTTGCCGTTGCCGTGTTCAACGGTGGCGCCGAGACGCCGGTTGCGGCCCGGGATGGCTGAAATGCGGAATCTAACGATGATTTAATCCGGCAGGGCCCGACGCTGGGGACTTGCGCTTCTAGGCCGAATCCTTATGAGATTCCGGAAGGACGAGCCGGTAACCGAGCCCGCGCACAGTCTCGATCATGTCCTTCAGTCCGCGGGCTTCAAGCTTCCTGCGGACATAGTGCATGTACACGTCCACCATGTTCGTACCCGTATCGAAGTTGATCGCCCAGACTGCATCGAGGATCTCGCTCCGCGAGCACAAGGTATCTGGGCGACTGATCAGGTACTCGAGCAGCCTGAACTCCCGGGGCGTGAGTTCGACCTCCTCGCCGTCGATGTAGAAGCGATGGGTTTGCGGACTCAGGCGCAGCGCGCCGAACACGAGGTCGGGCTTCGCAAGCTCCTCCGCGAGCGACGGCCCCGAACCGCGCTGTGCATCCCGAGCCGCTCTTACGAGCCTCCGGTACGACAGAACCTTGGCTTGAACGTATGGAAGGTAAACGGGCAGGTTGATGGCGTCGTCGGCGCCTGCCGCAAGGCACGCCGTCAGTGTTTCCGGCCCATCTCGGCTAACCATCAGAACCGGAGCGACCACCTGCTTTCGAATCTGGAAGCAGAGGGTGTTGATGGCCGGTGATTGCTCGAACGACCAGTCGATCAGCACTGCATCCGACGTCGCAGCCGATTCGACGATCCTCATCCCGTGGTCCGAAATGGTGTGCTGCTCGTTTACAAGCCCTTCCCTGCTGAACAGATGGACTACGTTCGGTGGTGGACAGCTCGCCTTCACCGAGGACGCCGTGTCGTTGTCATTGGTGACCAGACAAATTGTCAGGGCACCCTCGCTGCCTGAGCCGGTCATTTGCTTCGTCGACCTGATGTGCGAAACCGCAGGATACTTCTTCTCGCCAATAACCGAAAGAGCTTCAATTCAAGCGGCGAGACCACGCCCTGAGCGAGACGACTCAACCGGTAGCGAGAAAGCCGCTTGAGGCGTCGGGAGAGTTGGAAGTAGCGCAGGCTTCCGTCGCCATGCGAGGCCAGCCACGTGGTCATCTGGTCGAAGGCGAGCGCCTGATCATATCCGCAGTCGGGAGGATGGTACACCGCCACGCCGTCGTCAACCACAGTGCGAAGCTGCATGGACGCTGCGACATAGCTGATTCGGACATCGATGCCCCACCCGAGCAAGTTGACATCAACGTCAATGGGTTGGAGCTCGCGAAGGACCGATCGTCTTACCGCGAAGATGAATCCGTCGACAAACGGTATCTCTCTCAAGGCGCCTGTTTCCAGTCTCCGGCAGAATTCAAGGCTTCGGCCCGTGCAAGACGGGGTGTAAACGCCGATGGAATCATCAGAGAAGGCCTGCGCGAGCCGATCTACGAGCAGCGAAGCGTCCTCTGTCGTCACATCGGAACAGACAAACAGCAGGATCTCGATGTCAGGTCGATTGAGGGTCTGACGGAGACTTTCGTTGAACAGCCCCGCGTAGTAGACGTTCGGGAGGACGACGTCGAAGTGCTTCACTTCCTCGCCCGTGAGTGCGGACCCGCTGTCGATAAGCAATGTCTTGGCGCACTCCCTAAACCGGCTCGCGAGCCGAAGCGCATTTTCCGTGTTTTCGTGGTTAACGATCGATATGAGTAAGCCCGGGTGGGTCAAGTCGATGGGATTCAAATGGCCAACTGACTACGATAATCGGCAAGCTGCTCATGCAGTCGCTCGATGTAAGGATGGTCGCCCGAGATCGCAGCCTCGCGACCTATCACCTCCACCGCCTGCTCCCGATTTCCGGATTTCCAGTACGCCTCCCCAAGCACGGTGATCGTTTCAGCCCAGGCGTAGTTGCTCACGTTCGTCCGCCTCTCATCGCCGAAGCGTTCGATGAGCGAAATCGCCGCCTCGTATTCTTCATCTCGCACGTACACTTGCGCCAGCGCAACGACAAACGAATTCGTCCGATCGGCGATCATGCAATTCGCGCAATTGTCGGTGCGCTGATCGAAGTCGAAGAAATGCCTGACCGCGAGCTCGAGCATCTCCCGACGATGCGGATAGTCCCTCCCGATAAACGCCATCAGATCGATTGCCGTCGAAGCCAGGTCTCGATCCCCCGGATGATCGACGATAGCCTGATAGGCGCCTTTGAAGAACTGCCTCTCCCTGTAGACTCGTGTCTCGCGTCGGCCAAAACCAGATTGCCAGACCGACAACAATTCGCCTACGTTGTCGATCGGGTAGTCGGGCAGAGCGACCTCGTCCCACCAGTCCGGCTTTGGCACCGATGCGGCCCACTCTTCCAAAAAAAGCACGTTCAGGGATTGCTGAAGCTCGTCTGCAGCCAGCCGCGCTTCTAAAACCTGGTTCCGGCTCGCTCTATGATCCTCTCGATACGACGCAAAGGCGGTGTACGCCAGCCATCCTGACACGACCAGGACGACGAGACTGGTGGCAGCCATGGGGCGGTTTCCCGTGTGAAGCATGAAGGCCAGTGCCACGAGGAAGAAAAAGAATACTGCGCCCAGTGAGGCCACGCCGGCAATTCGTGGGTTTGGATCCTCCAGGGTGACGCGGAATCGGTAATCCCAGCCATGCGTACCGGCGTCGTGGATGTGAAACACACCGACCGGACGACCATTTCTAACCGCCTCGATCGCAAACTGGTAATGTTCACCTTCTTCGTTTCGTGGAAGCTCGAATGATGCGCTCGTGAACCCCGTTTCCAGCGTCGCAATCGCCTCCAGTCGTCCGTATGGATCGCATGTCGCACGCCGGACGGAGACATGGTATTCCGCCCCGTCTGCGACGGGGTCCCACGAGAACGCGACAGGCGCGGTTCGGTGCCACGAAATAAACGGCACGGTATAGTCGGGCTCTCGGCGGCACGCACCGAAGGCGCCTTCAACACTGCGTCCGTTGTCGACCGGCGACGTGAGGTGGATCAGTTTCGGGACGTCGATCAACAGGGCGCCGCGGGTGTCTGTGGCGAAGTCGAAGTAGTGGATTGCCTCATAGTCACCGGCATACGAGTCGGGATTGCCTTCATCCTCGTCTATTCCGACATGCATTCGGTATCGGCCGGGAGCCGGTCGCGCCATCACATATCTCTGTACTCCATCCGCCGGCTCGATTCGGCAGTTGATCCATTTCTGATGGGTGTAGTCGAAACACGAGAAATCTGCCCGCTTCTTTGAGAGAAGTGGTTGGCCGTCGAAAAGAAGTTGTACCTCGAGCGAACCGACATCCCGGCCGGATGTCTGGTATTCCATTGTGCCGACCGGGGCGCCGATCGAATCGAAGACCTGCAAAATGCTCAGGACGAGAGGCAGGATGAAACTCGCGGGGTGCACGAAGTTTGTCTTTGGTGGCTTTGCGGGACGGCGATGCTATGTTACAGCGGCACGGTGATTAACTTCGATCCAGATTCTCCTGACCCATGGGAATGGCAATGAATCCCGATAAGGACGAACTGTTTCATACTCCGGTTTGAGGCGCAGAGGAATGCGCATCGACGTCTTCGCGATTCTCGTTGTGAGTTGCTGGCTCTCGGGATGTTGTGGCCCCGGTGAGACGAGGCGACCGTCGCCGGATCGACCGGAAGCCGCCGGGCCGGGAATAGGCTCGACCTTCGTTGATACCATCCCGGGTTCCGGCGTCTCGTTCGAAATGGCATACATGGCTGGTGGGACCTTCCTGATCGGCAGCCCCGAAACCGAAGCGGGACGAGACCCCGACGAGGGCCCGCAGCGAGTCGTCTCGATCGATCCGTTCTGGATCGGCGTGCGCGAAGTCACGTGGGATGAATTCGATGTTTTTCGCCGGCGCGAATTGGACAGCGATACCACCGCTACTTCCGATTCGACTTTCAGCGCTGACGCCGTGGCTCGTCCGAGCCCCGCTTACGAAGACCCCTCCCACGGAATGGGAGCGAACGGATTTCCCGCGGTCAGCATGACGCAGTGGGCGGCGCTGAACTACGCGGAATGGCTTTCGCGAAAGACGGGCCGATTCTACCGCCTTCCGACCGAGGCCGAGTGGGAGTTTGCCTGTCGTGCCGGCTCGTCGACGGCATTTAGTTTTGGTGACGAACTGGATTCTCTGGACATGTACGCGTGGTATTGGGACAATAGCGGCGAGGTCTTCCACCAGGGAGGAACACGCCGTCCGAACGACTGGGGCGTGTTCGATATGCACGGAAACGTGGCCGAGTGGACCCTCGACCAGTATGATCCCGGGTTGTACGCCTCGTTCGAATCTGACACGACCGATTCGCCTTGGGCGAGACCCACTATGCTGCATCCCAGAACAGTGCGCGGCGGGGCCTACGACGACGATCCCGAGGCGCTCCGTTGTGCCGCCCGGCTGGAGTCGAGCCTCAACTGGAAACAGCGCGATCCTCAGATTCCGAAAAGCTTCTGGTGGAACACCGACTCGCCGTTTGTGGGATTCCGCCTGGTCAGTCCGGCTCACCCTCCCTCGCCGGACGAAATCGAAGAATTCTGGATGCTCGTCTTCGGTGAATGACGGGCGGCACAATCAATTCGCATCTCTAACGTGAAGGTCATGAAAGACTCAGAGCACACAAAAGCAAGGATCAACCGCCGCGATTTCGTAAGGGGCACGGCGGCAGTCGTCGGCTCGGTCATGGCGAGCCATTTTCCCGGCACGGCCAGCGCCTACTTCGGCGTTGACGATACAATCAAGGTCGGGCTGATCGGGTGTGGTGGGCGCGGCACCGGCGCCGCGGTTCAGGCGCTCGTCGCCGCCAAGAACGCGCGCCTCGTTGCGATGGCCGACGCGTTCGAAGCCCGCGTCAACGAAAGTTACGGAAATCTCACCGATCCCCTGAGTGCGGCCCAGGACCCGTCGATGGTCGGAATCCAGAATCAAATCGACGTGCCGGTGGAGCACAGGTTCGTCGGCTTCGAAGCATACCGGCAGGTCATCCCCCTGGTCGACGTCGTGATCCTGGCGACACCGCCCGGATTCCGACCTATCCACTTCGATGCTGCCATCGAGGCGGGCAAGCAGGTATTCATGGAGAAGCCCGTCGCGGTCGATGCGCCCGGTGTGCGCCAGATCCTGGCAACAGCCGAGAAGGCCAAGGAGAAGCGCCTGAACGTGGTGGTCGGTCTCCAGCGCCGTTACCAGACCGAATACCTCGAGTGGGTCTCCCGCATCCACGACGGTGCGATCGGCGACGTGATCCTCGGCCGCGTCTACTGGAACGGGGAGGGCGTATGGATTCGTGACCGTGCCTCGTTCGAAGCGACGCTGGGACGGCCTGCGACCGAAATGGAGTATCAGATGTGGAACTGGTACTACTTCAACTGGCTGTGCGGCGATCACATCGTCGAACAACATATCCACAACATCGACGTTGCGAACTGGGTCAAACGTTCGCTTCCGGTCAGCGCGCAGGGGCAGGGTGGACGGCAGGTGCGGACGGGCCCGGACGTCGGTGAGATCTATGACCACCATTTCGTCGAGTTCGAGTATGCCGATGGAAGCAGGGTCTTCAGCCAGTGCCGGCACATCGAAGGCTGCATGAGTCTCGTCTCCGAGGGATTCCACGGCACGGCAGGCAGCGCTCCTCAGCCTGGCGAGATTCTCGACGCTGCCGGGGGAACGATCTATCGCCACAGGGGCAAGGAGGACCCGAATCCGTATCAGACAGAGCACGACGCGCTCTTTTCAGCCATCAATGCGGGCGAGTTCAAGTTCGCCGATGCGCAGATCGGCGCCGAGGCTACCATGAGCGCCATTCTGGGACGCATGGCCACCTACTCTGGCCAGGTCGTCACATGGGATCAGGCCATGGCATCAGAACTGAAGATCGGGCCCGATACCTCCGACACGCTGACGTGGGATACGAATCCGCCTGTGCTCCCGAACGAACAAGGCGCCTACGGTTGCCCGATGCCGGGATTGACGCAGGCGTTGTGACAAATTCGCTCGGCATCGCGTTCCTCCTGTCTTTGACGGCGCACCCGGCAACCGCACAGTTCGTGGACGGTGAGCGGTTCGAGTTCGAACGGGGCATGATGGGGACGGAGTTCCGGATCGTCCTCTACGCGTCAGACAGTGCACAGGCGGCCGCGGCGGCCGGAGCGGCCTTCGCCCGCATCGACGCCCTCAACCTCACGTTGAGCGACTATTTGCCGGACAGCGAGCTGAACGTCGTCTCAGCACAGTCAGGGACGGATTCCTTGATCCCGACATCCGATGATCTCTGGACGGTCCTTCTATCCGCCCAGGAACTCGCCGCGGAATCGGGAGGCGCCTTCGACGTCACGGTCGGCCCGCTTACGCGATTGTGGCGGCGCGCGATTCGCCACGGCGTGATGCCCGACCCGATCGCACTGGCCGCCGCCCGCGAGTTGGTCGGATATCGATTCGTGGAACTCGACTCATTAGACGGTCGAGGCAGCGTCGTACGGCTTGCGCTCCCGGGCATGCGGCTGGATCTGGGAGGAATTGCCAAGGGGTACGCGGTGGACGAGGCGTTCGGCGTGCTCCGGCAGGCCGGATATGCGCGCGCACTGGTAGACGGAGGAGGAGACCTACGTCTCGGTGATCCGCCCCCCAACAAAAAAGGCTGGGAAATCGCGATCTCCTACCTCGATACGACCGGCGCTCGCAGCCAGAGAGTGTACTTGCTCTCCAACAGCGCTGTAGCGACGTCCGGCTCCAGGTATCGCCACCTCGAAGCGAACGGCATCCGCTATTCGCATATCGTCGATCCGTCGACGGGGATGGGACTGACGGTTGACCGCGAGGTTACCGTAATCGCCCCTACGTGTATGGAAGCAGACGGCGTGGCTTCTGCGCTCAGCGTTATGGGCGTCGAAAGGGCCCGCCCGCTCCTGGCCGGGCGCGCCGGCGTTCAGGCCCGGTTCGTTGAAGCCGGTGAGTCGGGATTCGAAATGACCGATATTCCATATGCGTTACATGAACGCTGACCAACCGATCATGACAATATGAAACGACGAAACTTCGTGACCGGCCTGGCGCTTGCCGGTGGATCGACGCTGGTTTCAGGCGCCGGATCGATTCCGGCTTCGTGGGCAAGCCCCTCGAGAGAGGCCCCTCCCGCAGGATTCAAACTCGCGTATGCCCCGCACTTCGGGATGTTTGAGCACCATGCCGGCGAGGACCTGATCGATCAGATCGAGTTCATGGCCGACGCCGGATTCTCCGCTATGGAGGACAACGGCATGAAAGGACGAACCGTCGAGACCCAGGAGCGGATCGCCGCGGCGATGGCGCGCCGCGGGATGCGGATGGGCGTCTTCGTGGCGCACTCTATCTATTGGAATGACCCAAACCTCACCAGTGGCAGGAACGACTGGCGCGACGAGTTTCTCAAAGAGATTGCCGAATCGGTCGAGGTGGCCAAGCGAGTCAACGCAAGTTGGATGACGGTCGTGCCGGGCCATGTCGACCTTCGGCTCGACGAGGGGTATCAGACCGCCAACGTCGCTGAGAGCCTGAAGCGCGCGAGCGACATTCTCGAGCCGCACAGTCTGGTCATGGTGCTCGAACCGTTGAACCGGCGTGACCATCCCGGACTGTTCCTGACCAGGATGCCCCAGGCCTACGAGATCTGCAAGGCGGTCGACAGCCCGTCGTGCAAGATCCTCGACGATCTCTACCACCAGCAAATCACGGAGGGGAACCTCATCCCGAACATCGACGCCGCATGGGAGGAGATCGCGTACTTCCAGATCGGCGACAATCCGGGCCGGAAGGAGCCGACCACCGG
>DATKEJ010000027.1:0-11062 GCA_035512315.1 Rhodothermales bacterium
ACTCGCCCGTTTCGGCGTCATACATTCTGAATTTTGGTGTGTCAATTATAGGAGTGAGGGGTTTATAAACCCGTCAGGTCTTTAGACCTGTCACGTCTTTAGACCCGTCAGGTCTCTAGACCGGTCAGGTTTGCCGATTCACACTGCGCCAATAGCCTGACTCATCGCCAAGACGTTCTCCAACGGAATGTCCGGATTGATCGTGTTGGCGGTGAAGAGGGCCAGCGACGCCTTTCCACGGCACGTTTCGATAGCGGCTCTTCTCGCAGCCCCGACTTCGTCGGGGGTCATCGTCGGGAGTTCGGTCGTTACTGAGAGTGGACCGAAAATCAGGAGTGGCTCGCCCTCGCGGGTCCGTTTCCGGACTATGTCCGCAAGATGGACTCCGCATTCGGACTGGAAGCCCTGGAAACCCTGGACGCCTGGCCGCAAGCAACGGATCGATCAATCTTCGGATGTCTCCGTCGGAGTGCCAGACGGGCCGGCATCCCACCTTCAGGAGCGGCTCAAGGGAGTAGGCCAATTGGGGGAAGAAGTGCTTCTCCAAGAACGCCGGCGACAACATTGGTCCACGCTGGTCGCAGATGTCCTCGCCCAGCAACACGGCATGCGGATACAGGCCTTCTTCGACGGCTCGGGCCAGGAGCCGCGATTGAAATCGGCCTCGTGCGCCTCCAGCCTCCAACAGCTTTACGGCGTGTTCCGGGTGTGCGCCGACGATGTAGAAGAAGTTCTCGTATCCGTACCGCCCGTACCAGGCGATTTTGGCGGAGGCATCCCACTGAGCCGGCATCCAGACCATGTCGCCGCATGACGCCTGGCAGGCTACCAGACCGTCCCTGAAGGTTTGGTACGCGCTATCGAAGTCGAATTGGGCCTCAGTCTCGCCGGCATCCGGCATGGATTCAACATCGGCGAGCGCGTCTTCGAGTGACAGCCGACCGGCTGAAGCGAAATAGTTGCCGGCGTCTACGCACCGGTAGTCTCCGTCTTTCGGTACAAATACGTCGAGACTTGGGTTGGTTCGAGGCGCTATATCGCCACTGCGATGCTGACAGTTCGGAGGCGATTCCCGTGACCCGGTGTCGGGTAGACCGCTACGCCGGCCTCAGATTGGCAGACCCCTCGTCGCTCGGTTGAGTTGGTCGCCTTGCGTGAGTCCACGCTCGCTCGCTCGGGAAAGCTTGCAGACTTGCAGACTTGTAGACTTGCAGACTTGCAGACTTGCAGACTTGCAGACGCTAGCACCTCAAATATTCCGCCTCTGCCAAGTCAGATCCGGCCGGCATCCGCCACATGTAGTTCGGATCGATGTACGGCTCGACTCCTCCATACTGCCCCATCAGATCGATCTTCTTGCGTAGCAGATCGGGGAGGTTGGTCCCGTGCGTGTGCATCGTCTCACCATGCTCCGCCAGTACAACGAAGTCGAGATCGGTTGATTCCCAGAGTTCGAGCAACTCCTTGGCGTTCTCCAACTCGTTTGCCACCATCTCGTCAACGACAGCACGCCACCGTGTGCGCTCGGAGTCGGAGCCGGCCTGCAAGTATCCGTGCACCCCGGCAATCCAAGCTGAAATATTCCGGAGCGTCCTGCAGTACGAGCGATAAGCGCGCAGCCGATCCCGCGTCTCTTCGAAAACGACATTTGCACCATCCGCTACGCTCAGCGCGGCCTCTGCGGCCATCGATATGGCTCGATCGAGCGGCTCCCAGACTTCGCCGTCGAACTTCGCGAGCTGATCTTCGGCCTCACTTCTCGTTATCAAATCCCAGAGACAATCCTTCGAAAAGTCTACGTTGTGCGGGTTGTTGAAGATGGAAAGGATGTACTTCTCATAATATGCCCGGTCGGCCTCTGGAATAGCGGAGATGTTTGGCACGAACGGGCGCACCCACCAGCGGTACCACGTAAATCCCTGTCCGCCGTATAGCGAATGCCACGGCGTCGCCGCAACGGCCTCGTCGCTCGCTCGCCAAACCGCGACGAGCTGATCGGCGAGATCCGATCCGACCAGCCGGTCTGCAAATTCCCGGACCACCTCATCGACTGTCCGCTCCGCCGAGAATTGGAAGGCGTGCAAAACCTCCCGATTGATCTCAGATTCGACCAGAAAGGGTGCATCGATGTACACCTCGACGTGCCGAAAGCCGGCGGTTTTCAACTGATCGAGCTTTCGCGCTGCCTGCCACGGGCTCGGCACGCCGATGATCTGTGGCGATCCTCGGAGGATGGCATCCCCGCACATCTCGGATCCCTTTGCCCGGAAGCGCTGCATGGTGCCGAACCACCCGTCGTCGTAGTCGCTCCGCTGTGAGATCCTGTGGAGATCGATGCCGTTGTCCAGTCCGTCCAGGATGATCTCGGCCTCTTCCGCGATGTTCTTGAGCCCCGTCTGGATTCGGAATTCGGGATTGATCTCGTGCGCGGCGTCCCTGATCAGACGATAGTACCGGATCACGTTTTCGGCGGCAAGCCGGGCGATTTCGGCATCCGGGCGCCATTCTCGCACGAGGTACGGCCCCCCGTTCCTCCCCGGATACAGGCTGGCCGTGTACTCGAAGCCGGACCCGCTGTCGTTCAGCAGCGCGATCATGAATCCCAACTCCGGGACTTCTCGAAGCAGGTTTCGCATGAGCTCCGCGTAGTGCCACCGAACCGCAGGATGGGCGAGAGTGAGTGTGTACCGCGGCTCGAATGCCCGATAGGTGTGGTCGATGCGGGCGCCGCGAAGGAACGGGTATTTGCGGAGCAGCGACTCCGGTACCGATCTCGGATTGGCCGAGTACAGGCCCGGCGTCAGCCCATATTTGACCGCCAGGGCCGACAGTTTCTTGAGCAGCGTCAGGTTGCCGTTCAGCAGTTCCGGGGGATACGTGCCCTTGTTCAGCTTCGTCTCGACATACTGATCGATGTCGATCGCGTAAGCATAGAACCGGTAGTAGATCTCGCCCTCGGGACCCGCTTCGTGGGGTGTTCGCTCGGCCGGTTCGTTCACGACGACATGCGTGCAGCCAAGTCTCGCGGCCTCGCGGAAGGATTGTTCGACGTCGTCAAGCGTAACCGGATCTTTGCGGCGTTTGAGATATCCGAGGCGCAGCATGTGCTGATCTTCGCGGCCGGTGATCCAGCGAAATTGGGGCCGAATGGTAAGTCCGCCTTCGAGGCTGTTGGGGTCGCCAGATTCAATCCTCTCCTTGACGACTCCGAAGAGACCGTACAGGAATCGAGGATCAGATGCCGCGACAATACCATTGCCCTCCTCGATCCTTGCGAACATCCACGGATCATGGACCGGGAGATCGTCGGGTAGTGGCCAGGGACAGTTGCTTGCGACGGCCACGCGGAGTCCAACTGTTTCATGGACTGATTCGGAGGAAATCGAAGAAAGATGTGCCTTCTCGAAGAGTTCGTTGCGCAACGCCCGCGCCACGGTTTCGACGACGGGGGCGCTATCTGTCGGATACACGATCCGAGGTGGCTGCTCCATATTATATATCCGTTATTGCAAAATCCTGTTGTCCAATAATTATTCAGGGAAGGTTTTCCGATAGCTATTCAGGGAAGTTAGAGCGGATCCTTCCGCGATGCATGGGCCAGACCTTGAACAGTAGCCACCGATTCCCTCGGCAACACGAGCGAATTCTCAATGCCCGTCGAGGCTGTCGATGGGTCTACTCCTCCCAAGGGGATAGCGCTTCATGTCAAAGCGTTCTTGGAGGGACCTTACGGCGGCGGGATGATGAGCACGACATTAAGAGACAACGGTGATGTGCCCTTGCTACAGCCCTTCTCGGCTGCCGTGTATGACGGCACAGTGCTTGATTATGATTCTTTGCAGACGGTTGGCGCCCTTCCTGACAGCACGGTCGACTGGGTGCTCGTCAGCCTTCGTACGGGGACTGGTCCCGAGACGGAGATAGCGGGTACGGAATTCGCAGCACTGGTTTTTGAGGGCGGAACGGTGGCCTCTACGGGGGAAGACAGTCTACATTTCCCGGGTCTCGGAGACGGGTCTTATTATCTCGTCCTCCGTTCTCGAAACCATCTCGACGTGATGAGCTCTTCGGCCGGCTCCGTCTCCGATGGAACGGGGTCATGGGACTTCACCACGGTATCGACCCAGGCTTTCGGGGCTTCGCCGATGAAAAACCTCGGCGGCGGCTCTTGGGGTTTGTATGCCGCCGACGGGAGTGTCGACGGTCATATCACAGTCCCGGACTTCAACATCTGGAATGCGGCGACGACCGCGGGGGCTACGGGCTACGAGCCGAGCGACTACAACCTGGACAGGCAAGTCACGGCGCCCGACTTCAATCTGTGGAACGCGAATACGACCGCCGGAGCAGCCTCGAAAGTGCCTGATTGACGTCGAAAGTCGAACGTCTCTTCAACTCGGCGTTTGTTACCCGGCGATTCTCACACACCGGACTTCGGACTCCGGACTCCGGACCTCAAGTCAGCCGCCGACCCATTCGGGAGCAGTTCCTGGGTGTCGATGCCGCCCATGAACGCGAGCTCGTGAACGCGTTCTTTAGAGGTCATCGAATTTACCGCACTACAACCAACCGCCGAACCTCCACCGACTCCCCGGCTTCCATCCGGTAGAAGTAGACGCCGGATGCCAGATCGCTCGCGTCGACCTCCACTCGATGCGATCCGGCGCCGACTCGGTCATCCAGAACTTCTCGAACCGTGCGCCCCAGGGCGTCGTGAAGCGTTAGTTTCACGTGGCGGGGATCGGCCAGAGTGTACGAAATAGTCGTGCGCGTTGAGAATGGGTTAGGGTAGTTCTGACTGAGTTCGAAAGCCCTCGGGAGTTCCTCGTCTTCGGCGCCAACGCTGATCATCCCAACGAATTCGAACACGTCGTCACCTGAAATCGGCTTCCTGGTCACGAACGTGAACCGAGCCCCGAGTCCGGGCGGCACAACCTCACCAACGCCGGAAAACGTGAATAACCACGCCGGGAAGGGCTGATCGTTCTCGTCTTGCTCCACGACGTAGAATGTCTCGCCCCGGTCTGGATAGCCGTTTCCGTTTGGATCCATGAACAGGATGTCTCGGAGACTGCCGTGGGACAGGTTCTCGACCGTAAATCGCAGATCCTTTTCCGGAAAGCCGAACAGGGCGCTCGAAGTGTCGACCACCTCGGTCGATATCGACAATTCGTAGTCCTCGGGTGTGGCCAGGAGGTCTCGCAAGGTCCCGCCGATATTGACTCGCGGCGCCGACGCGCTCACCTCGAGCGTAACGGCGCTGTCGCTCCAACGGCTCAAGACAGTGTCCATCGATGCGCGAGGTATGTCGTTGATGAGGAGCCTGATGCCGTCGAAGACTGGACTTTCTGCGCTGCTGACCGGGATAGCCGAAAGGACCTCGACATCGACGTTGAGATTGCGCACGGAATAAGTCTTGAACGGATTCGAGTCCACATCGAAAGTCACCCTGTATCGGTGCCCGGTCAACTCGGACGGCTGAACGAAATTGACGATGATCGAACCGGTCGAGGCGCCTGCCGGATGGTCGAACAGGACGCTCGTGAATCTGGGCGTCTGCTTGCTGAAGACGGGGGTCTGATCCGCCGATTGGAATTCACCGTCCGAAATCTCGAGACGAAGCACGGCTGTTTTAGAGTTGGCAAGATTCGCCAGATCGAGTCCGAGTTCTCTGACCGTCCTCCTGCTCATGATGTTGAGATCGCCAACGAGTGAAAACGACGCGCCGTCGTCCACGCTGTAAAGCAGCGACGCATGTAGGGTGTCGGACTCCACGTCGGCCGCCACATAATGGAGAACAAGTTGGTTCTCGGTCACCTCGTCGCCGGATCTGAACTGGAAGTCCTGGATGTCGACAAACGGCACTCCGTTTCCGGGCGCGTCGATGGAGAAGGGCTCTGAATCCGACCGTGCGTAAACGAATCCGTCCGCGTCGATGAGCATCAGCCGGACCCTCGCGAGCGGGGAGTCAGGCATGTCGCCGGTGAACAGGTCCCACGCGCCGTCGTTGGCCACGGTGTCTGCGATCAATTCCCATGGCTGTCCGGGCGCCTGTCTGAACCACAGCTCGAGCCGGTCGTCCGGGTTTGGCGCATTCCAGCGGATTTCGGTAAGGTTTGGGTCGGATGGACTTGTCCTGGGCGTCTTGATGCTGATCGCACCCGGAAGCAGTCTATGCTGCGCGAAAACCCAGTCCTGCAGCCTGGGATTGTTGTACCACGGCGCCCAGATTACATGCCCTCCCGCCGGCAGGCCGGTGTATATGAGGTTGGGGAACTGCTCCAGCGCGGCCTCGAGCTCTGATTCCGACAGCTGCGAACATGTAAACGGTCCACAGTGTGTATACACGGCGTCTCTTCCAAGCTCCTCGAGAGCAAAGACCAGGTCCCTTGACCACTCAGGCGGTACGATGTTATCTATTTCGCCGTGCACGAACCAAAACGGCATGTCCCCATAGTCCGGCGCGAAGATCGGACTTCCGCCGCCGCTCATCGGGACCGCGGCTGCGAAGAGTCTCTGATCCTGAGAGCGGACTACGGCCTCCAGCGTTCCGAAGCCGCCCATGGAAAGCCCCGTTATGTACACTCGATCGGGGTCGACGTTGAATTCAACCTTCAGGCTGTCCAGGATGGCATACGTCGTCGCGAGTTCCGGACGTATGGGTGCGTCTTCACTGTCGGAGCTCCAATCACCGCCTGGCGGCGCTTGGGGTGCGACGACAATGGACGGGTGGCGCGCCTGGGTTGCGGGATCGGCCCAGGCTGTGGCAAGGCGATGGTTGGCGATGTGACGCTCGTTGTCGGCTCCCCGTTCGCCCGAACCGTGGAGGGCCAGCACGAGCGGATACGACACCTCAGCATCGTAGTCGGGCGGTACGAAAAGCCGGTAATTCAGCGTGAAGCCGTCCAGCGTTTGCGATCGGCGCTGAAACTGATCGACGAGATTCTGGGGCTGCGCGAGGACCGCACTGCACTGCGCGGCGATCCAAAGGACGAGGACGAGTTTGCGAGTCTTCAAGTTTTAAAGTCTACAAGTCTTAAAGTCTGCAAGTCTACAAGTCCGTTGGTCCGTGAGTCTGTTGGTTTACAGGACTGCGTGTATACGAGAAGTCGTCACCCGGTGTCACTTTTCCTTACAATCCAGACTTTGAGCTTACGCAAAACAAACCGAACGTCAGATGAATTCCGGCTTGAAAAATCCGAGTCGACTGTCAGAGCGCGAAGAATCAACTTGGCATCAGTCGCGAGTGAACGACCTGTGGCGAGTTTTTCGCATTATGTCGGAGTTCGTGGAGGGCTTCGATGTAATGTCGAAAGTTGGTCCGTGCGTCTCGATTTTCGGCTCGGCCCGCACGAAGCCGACCGACCCCGCGTATGGGATGGCGATCGATGTGGCTCGCGAGCTCGTGAAACGCGATTTCGGGGTCATCACTGGAGGTGGTCCGGGCGTTATGGAGGCCGCTAACAAGGGGGCGATCGAGGCGAAGGGCGTGTCGGTCGGGCTTGCCATCGACCTTCCGTTCGAGGAGCGGGTTAACCACTACATCTCAGACAACCTGATGATCGAGTTCAATTATTTCTTTGTCCGCAAGACCATGTTCGTCAAGTACGCTCAGGGTTTCGTCGTGCTCCCGGGCGGCCTGGGCACCCTCGACGAGCTATTCGAGGCATTGACGCTCATTCAAACGAAACGGTCGAAGCACTTCCCGGTGATCCTCATGGGGTCGGAGTTCTGGAGCGGGCTTGTCGACTGGCTGCGGAATTCGGTGCTCGCAGCGGGTAACATTTCGTCGACGGATCTGGACCTATTCCGAATTTCGGATGACCCGAAGGAAGCCGTCGATATCATCGAGGAGTTTTACAAGGAGAGATCGTTGGAGCCGAATTTCTAACCCCACCTATTCAGAAACCGCGCGAGCACCCAACTCAGCGGCGTTTTCACCCGGCCGAGCCGGCTCAGGCCCATCGATCGGGCGGCGTTTCTGACTCGCTGCACTCTGACGACCGCAGACTCCGCTCGTAGATCCTTTCTGATCTGGAGGATCAGGCTCCGATCGTACTCGACTGGGGTCTCACCCGGCACGACGGAGCCGTCGAGCGACCCCAAAGCCTCGCCGATGCTCCCGTAGTAAATCGTTCGCGCCCGCAGCCTGGCCTGCCGTTCCATGTCTCTCGCGGGATTTCGGCGACGGCCGGCCTGGCCATAACTTGGCGCCGTATTGATCTCCCAAACCTGGAGCCGGCCTTCTCGCACCGCATAGTCGATCCGACCATAATCGATCTGCGCGTAGTCAAAGATCCGCTTGAGTTCGACCGCATGCGGATTGTCCTCGACGAACCGAAGTTCCTCGTTCGCCAGTTCCGGCGCGTTAAACTTCGGCTTTGAATTGGAGCGTTTCACGGACCAGCCCAGTCCGTGCTCCAGATGACACGGGATGATATGCTTTCCAATTCTGTAGGCCGAGAGTTTGCGGAAATATCCGTCGTCGTCCTGAGTGTGGCAGTACTCGACGACCAGCAGGTCGTCGTCCCGGTGACCCCACAACCGTGCTCTTTGTACTGCATGCTCGACATCGGATCGAGAGTGTAGGAGAGGCGAGAGGGGACCGGTGTGCTGCGAGTTCGACCTGACGAACACGGGATACGTCGCCTCGTCTCCGTCAAACGCGGTAGAACGAAAGACACGGAATCCGTTTATGCCCTCGTTATGGAGCCAGGACAGCAGGTCGAATCGATCGAGCGCCTTTTCCGGGTGATTGAGGAGAACGGACCCACTTCCATCGAGCCGACTCCAAACTTGGCCAGCCGCCTGCTTCTGAGCCGTTGAGAGCTGATCGAGCCCCGTGAAAATGTAAACCCCTGTAGGCGCAACCGACTTTGAGAACAGTTCGCGGTAAGGCAGTTTCTCTAGTCGCCTGACTACGTCCGGATCGAGTCGCCGGAACAGATTGTTCACGGTGTCGAGCTGTGGTTGTCGGAGTAGGAAGGATATCACCTGGGTCCGAAGTCCGAGGTTCGAGGTCCAAAGTCGCAGTCCCGGAAGTTGTCATCCCGGCGAAAGCCGGGATCCAGTGAGCCTGCGGTCGCGATGGCGCTTGCACGGGTTCGTGGTCCGTGATCCCGGTGGTGGATGGTCATTCGCGCTCAACCCGGTTCGGCAGCCGCAAAGACGGCCTGGCGTTCAGAGATCGGGCGTCCCATGATCCGATCAATGATACTGACCAAGGCGAGGTCTTCGGTCACGTTTAACAGCGTTTTGAATATATCCGGGATGGCATCGACGGCTAGAAGCAGGGCGTAGCCTTCGACGGGAATGCCTGCCGCGATGTAGACCGGAAGCATGACCATGAAGCTCCCGCTCGGAAGCCCCGGCGAACCATAGCTCAGGGCGAACTCCGCTGCGATGAACACAGTGGCCACCATGGGATCGAGATCAACGCCGAACAGGTGTGCCAGAAAGAAAAACTTGAACGGAGTCGTGACGACGCGACTCAGCTTGAACGTCGAGACGGACAGGGGCAGCACAAACTCGGTCACGATGGGGTCGAGTTTCAGCTTCTGCTCAGCCGCCTCCATCAGTGTGGGCAGACACGCTAACGACGAGCGCGATCCGATCGCGACGATCTGCGTTGGCAGCAGCGCTGCCGCCATTTCGCGAATACCGATATTCGCCGCGAGCGGCATCAGCAGATACAGAAGCACAATGACCAGTGTCGCGAGACCGCAAACGACGACGATGAAGAAGCCAACGGCGCCGAGCACCTCAAGGCCCAGTTTCGCCACCAGTGTGTAGACAAGGCCGAACACGACGATCGGCATGAACACCAGGAGCATCCCGACAAGCCAGTGGCCGAGATCAACGAGCTTCTTGAAGAAACCGACGAACTTATCCCGAAGCCCCGGCTCGAGGCGTCTCAGAAGGAGTGCCAGACCCAGGGTCCAGAATAGCATCGGAAGGATCTGGCCCTTTCGAATTGCAGTCAGCGGGTTGGCCCACACCTGGGAAATGACCCCATCCCAAAACCCGACCGGCTCTCCTCGTTCCCCGAGACCTGAAACTACGAGCTCGTTAAGATGTGGACGCAGCGCTTCCACACTCGAGTCTGACAGGGGAATCAGAAATTTCGCCGCCGCCAGCGAGATAGCGAGACCACCGATGGCGATCGCGGTGTGGATGAGGAGCGTGAGGCCGCCGAGCTTTCCAGAGTCCTTTACGCTTCGGTTCGACACGACCGCTACGACGATGTAAGCGACGACCAGGGGGATCACTACCACCTTCAGCACGGAAACCCAGTGACTTATCACCGGATCGAAGAAATCGGCGAACGCCGAGAACGTCGGTGCCTCGCGGAAGTAATCGAACAGGCCGATACCCGACCCCAGCGCAAGTGCCGCGAGCGAGGTGACCGTCAGGTAACGGTGCCGGAACGTATCGAGAAACCGCCTGATGAAATGGAAAACTGGCATGAGAACTTGCACCGCTTGACTACCCGAGCCCGGCGGAGTGTAAGACGCGGAGCGGTTGGGAGCAATCGGGGGTGTTTGGTACTTGGTACTCGGTGCACGGTACTTGGTGCATGGTGCAGAATCGAAAAATGCACGGCCTTTTCTTCTACCTCGCTCATAGATTACCGCCGCTCATTTTCCATTTTCCATCTGCCATTTTCCATCTGCCATCTTCCATTCCGTTGAGTTCGTCCCGCCACATGCCGGTCCTCTTTCTGGGGGTGCTTACGACGGCGCTCGACATTGCGCGGGTCGCGACGACGCTGCCGGCGATGCGGGCGGCATTCGCGCTCGATGAGCGCCGTGCATCGTGGCTGCTCGGAACGTTCGTGCTCTTCACCCTGCTGGGCCTTCCGCTGATGACGAAGCTCTCCGACAGGCACGGGAGGCGGACGATCTATCTCATTGATTTCGGGCTGTTTATCACTGGAGGCATAGTTGTCATTTCGTCGGTGGATTTCGGTGTGCTGATGATCGGCCGCGCGCTGCAGGGGTTGGGTGCGGCGGGTATTTTCCCGGTTGCGAGTGCGGTGATTGGAGACACGATCGAGCCCGCA
>DATKEJ010000028.1:0-4620 GCA_035512315.1 Rhodothermales bacterium
ACAGCTTTTCGAAAAAAAATCAGGCGAACGGGTAAACGCCTCGCCTGTCACAGTAGGTACTCCACCTGTAGAGCAGCGCCGGCAGCACGAAAATATCGCCGAGCAGGGCAACTGCGACGGTCAGTGAAATGAGCCCGCCCATGAACACAGAACTCTGGAACTGGCTCGTCATGAGGATCGAGAAGCCACCTATGAGGATGATCGAGGTGATCAGGATCGCCTTTCCGGTTCCAAGGACCGAGCGATGAATGGCTTGGTTCATTGGCTGCCCAGCCTTGAGCTCCTGCCTGAGACGCGCAAGCATGTGGATCGTGTCGTCGACCGCAACGCCAAACGATATCGAAAAGATGACCGCGGTGGCGGGTTTCAACTCGATTCCGACGAACCCCATGAAACCGGCCACTGCGATGAGTGGGAGTACGTTCGGAATCAGCGAGATTACAATCAGGATGGGACTTCTGTAGAGGAAACCCATGATTGCAGACACGAACAGGAACGCCAGAGCCGTCGATATGAGAAGCGAGTCGACGATGTGCTCACTCACACGCGACGCAAGGACGATGGTGCCGGTCTTGGTGTAAGACAGGTCCTCCCCGAACGTCGACTGCATTACCGAGTCGATGTCGGCCAGAAGGGGATTGAGTCGCGCCGAACCGATGTCGGCTACCAGAGAGGCGACGCGCGCCTCCGAATGATCCTGTGAAATCAGCTGCCCCGCCTCTACCGATCCTGCCAGATCCAGGAGCAGGAAATACTGGCTGATGAGATCAGACTGCTCAGGTACGGCGCCCGTTGCATCCGGATTGAGGGACTGGTCGACATCCTTGATCAGGTCGACGATCGACAGGCTGCGGCCGACTGCAGGCTGGGATCGAAGGTACGACTGGAGATGCTCGATCGACTTGAGGTTGGCCGGATCGTGCATGGCATTCGGGCCGCCCCTCACGATAATTTCCAACGGGAACGGCGCCACGAGGTTTTTCTCAAAAAACTGTTGGTCTTGGTAGAGCGTCGTCGACGGGCCCAGATCGTCGTTCACGTACGCGTTCACCCGCACCTTCGTCGCACCGACAACAGCGATGAGGAGAAAGACGGCGCCGGCCAGGAGGACGGCGCCGCTATGGCTTGCGGCAATCCTGTCGACGCGCACCATGAGCGCCCGGAACGGTCCCGACAGGCGTTGACTGCTCTGCGCTCGAGGTTTCGGCATCCACGTAAGCACTGCCGTCAGCACGACGATCGAAATGAAAAAGGTCATCAAAACGCCGGCAGCCGTATACACGCCGAACCGTCGAACCGGTACGATATTGCTTGTCATGAGCGAGGCGAACCCGAGAGCCGTTGTCACGCTGGTCAGCAGCGTAGCAGCACCGAGTCGGACAAGCATGTCGCGCACCCCTTCCCGCTTTTCGAGGCCGAGCGCCATGCTGTCATAGTACCTGGCAAGGAGATGCACCGAATCGGCAACCCCGACAGCCAGAATCATCGCCGAAATGGTGCTCGAGAGCACGTCGATCGAGCTGCCCATCACCATCATCAAGGCGATCGTCCACACGACTCCCAGGTAGACGATCACGAGTGGGATCACCACGCCCCTGAGACCCCTGAAAAGCCAAACCAAGGCCACAAGAATCACGAGGGACGACAACCCGAAGTACCGCATCGCCTCGCCGCGTATGGCATCGACGTAGGCGTTTCGGAGGTACGGGATACCCGAATAGCGGAAGTCAAACCGATCGCCGAATGTCTCTGTTACGGCACGGATGCCCTCGATCACCTCACGCCTCACCCGGTATCCCTTCTCCTCGCTACTGATGTGAACGTAAAGCGCGGTCACAGAGCCCGTAGAGTCGACAAGGTAGTCGACCGCCAGATCGTCACCGAGTACGGTGCTTCGCGCGTCCAACGAATCGGTTGCGGTGTCGATCAGCGTCCTCCGTTCGACGAGGTCATCGGTCACGACTACACGTTCGAAATTTGTCAGAGAGCTCACCCGGTCTACCTGCGGTATCCGCTCGAACGCGCGGGTCATTTCGTCGAGTGCGTCGAGGACTGGAGCGGTGAACAGGCTGTCGCTCTTGAAGCCAACCATAACGACGGCGTCATCCGGGGCATAGCGCTCAGCGAATTCCTTGTACTCTTCGATCGCCGGGTCTTCATCCGGCAGGAAGGCCTCAATGTTGTAATCAAACCTGATTCCTCCCTCGACGAGATACCAGCACACGCCGATCGAGGCGACGACAAACACTGTGAAGAACAGCGAGATTCGCTCTTGTAGAAGTTCGAAGACAGGGCGCACGGGCTTATCAGAAGGCCAGGGTCAGTTTGAAGTACACGAAATCGTTGTCGTCAAAGAGCCCGAAAGCAGACGTCGTGAAGGTGTTGTCAGACGCTTCATCGCCAAAAACATGTGCCCCGAGGGTCAGGTTGATCCCGGGCCCCGCATTGTACGCCACAGTCGGGTTGATCCAGTAGTCGCCGCCCGGGATGAGGTACGCGAATAATCTGGCGCTGTACGTCTCCCTCATCCAGTTCGTTTGAACCAGCAGGGTAACAGCTTCCTGGAAACGGTCGCTGGCGGCCCTTCGGTCATGGCGCGTAAGCGGGCTCCCCAGAAACTGGGTCTTCAGGATGGTTTGCCCGAACACCCGGGAAATGGAGACTCCGGCCTGAAGCTGTCCCTCTCTCACGAGAAGCCCCTGCAGATCAAGCACCGACGCCGGATCTTCAAACAAGAGATCCGCGTCGACGTCGACTTTGTGAAGGCTCTCGTACGCCGCCTCCGCTTCGAACACGAGCGGATCCACGGCGGAGGTCGACAGTCGAGTTCCGAAGACGTGCCGTCTGTAGTACTCCGGCCTGAGGGTAAGACGGATATCGGTTGCCGATTCAAGCGACACGCTCTTGGCAAACGCGGGAATTCGGTTGTGGCCATAGAAGTAGATGAGGTCCAGCGACGTTTGGGCGCCGCTATACGTCAACTTCATGCCGGGCTCGACTTCCCCGACCGATGGAGCCGGCAGATTGTCTTCCTCGAGAGTAACCTCGACCGAGGACGGCGCGTCGGGTACGGCAAACCAGGGAGAGGTCGAAGCAGGGACGGGAGACTCCATCGGCGCGAGGACCAAAAGACCGGTGACAGACCACGGGCCCGCGAAGTAGGACGCCCTAGCCGCCGGGACCGCCAGCCTGATGTCGGCGAAGTCCTGCGCCAGAAACTCGGAGAGGTCGAGTGGGCTTACCACGTCCGTGATGAACGTGCCGTCCATCTGGCCCCAGACGACGAGCTGGTGTCCTATTCGGATGTCGAGGTCGTCGAAGTAGAGATCGAGAAACGTTTCCAGCAGGCGAAACCGGATGGGACCAGGCTCGCCTCCCTGCTCGGGGTCCTGTAGATCGCTCGATACTCTTGCGGCCGAGTAGACCATCAGTCCGGGCTGTTGAAAACGTCCCCTCAGGCGAAGCCGGGTTCGAAGCGAATAGGGATCGAGGCCCTCGCTCACTCCAAACCCGGAATAGAGTTCGTACTCGCCTCCGATCGACGGTTGACCCATCGCGGATTGTCCGGCAGCCAGCAGGAGTAGGAGGGCAGCGCGGATCGAGGTCGTTTTCTTACTGAACGCCCCGCCGCAGATACCGATCGGAGAAAACATCCGGCGAAATTTCGGTGTCAAGATCGCGCTCCAGGTACATGAGTTCCGTTCTTCGGTCCTCACGCACATCCTCCATTGTGATCGTCGATGCCTTCCATACGTCGCTGCCGTAACGCTCGAAATCGGAAGCGGTTAGAATCTTTGTGAGACGCCCCTTCTTGTCAAAGTAGCGCGCCCGAGTAACCGCGTACATCACTTTATCGATCTCCGCCTCGATTCGACTGTAGGGCGACTCATCGTCTTTAGGATCGGACTCGATGGTCCACGCACTGTCTGTGGAGTCGACCATTCTGGACGCGTAGTCGTCGCGGTCGCGGACGCGAAGATCCTCGTAACTCAGATCCGAGCCGGCGAACCTGTCTTCCCTCGACGACCCCGCAATTCTCTGGACGCGCCGAAGGGCAGGCAGGTAGATTCGCTGATCGTCGTCACCGCCGCTCTGAACCGTGAGCAGGCGAAGTCCGCGAATGTCGGGTGGGCTTGTGAACTCGACAAAGGCGCTGGTTTGGCCGCTGTCGTCAGTTCGCGACAAGACGGTCAGTTTTCTACGTTGAACCTCCTTGTCGCCGTCGAAAAGGCGCATCTCGATGACGGCCGACTCGCTCTTGTTGCGCCGGTGGAGCTCATCCATTCGGCCGAGCACCTGATCTGCGGATAACTGTGCGGCGGCCGTCTCGGGGGAGAATGCCGCCATGGCCAGCGCGATGATTGAAACCTTTTGGACCGCTGAAGGCATGGGCCCTTCCTCCGTGTTCTGGTGAGACCGTGTGACGATAAGAAAAAAAGGGCGGAGCCAGTAGTGACTCCGCCCTTTTTGGTGTCTGATCGAGAATCCAGGCGGTCTAGAAATCCATTCCGCCGCCCATTCCGCCACCCATGCCGCCGGGTCCGCCGGGCATTTGAGACTCTTTCTCCGGCTTGTCTGCGATGACAGCCTCGGTGGTCAGCAGCAGACCGGTAACGGATG
>DATKEJ010000029.1:0-19242 GCA_035512315.1 Rhodothermales bacterium
CTCAGTTCAATTCATTTGAGGACGTCGAACCGTTCAACCTCAGCGCCTATCTGCAGGACAAGATCGAGTTCGACAGCTTCATCGTGAACGCCGGGATACGCCTCGACTATTTCGATGCGCGGTCCAAGTCGCCCGCCGATCCGGAGGATCCCAACATCTTCAACCCCTTTAAGATCACGAATCGATTTCGGGACACGGATGGCGACGGCGTCATTTCGGAAGCGGAGGAAACGCCGGACAACCGGCTTACGGTTGCGGAGAGAGAAGCCTACTGGTGGAATGATACGGGCTCGAAGCTGCAGGTTTCACCCAGGCTGGGCGTGGCATACCCCATCACCGACCAAGGGGTGATCCACTTCTCCTTCGGGCTGTTCTTCCAGACGCCGACGCTCGACAACTTGTTCGACGGTTTCGGCTGGAAGGTCCCGAGTCTGTCGGGACGCTACGGACCGTTCGGTAACCCCGATCTCGATCCACAGCGAACCACAATGTACGAGATCGGCTTTAAGCAGGGCTTCGGTGATTTCGTCTTCGACGTTACCGGATATTATCGCGATGTTCGTGACTGGGTCTCCACGTCCACAGTGATCACCACGGCACTGCCCGGCGTGAGTTACGTCGTGTTCGCCAACAAGGATTACGCCAATACCACGGGCCTCACGGTCACATTCAAGAAGCTGTTTTCGGACAATTACGGTTTCGATCTGAGCTACACCTACCAGGTCGTCGAAGGCTCGAATTCGGATCCGGCCGACGCATTTTTCGCGGAGCAGGCCCAACAGGAGCCGACGCTCGCGCTGCTCCCGCTTAATTGGGACCAGACCCACAAGCTTGCCGGATCCGTTTATGGAAGCTACGGTAATCTGGACGCCTCCACCCGCTTCCGGCTCGCATCCGGATTTCCCTATACACCTTCGTTTCCGACCGCCTCGTTCGTCGGCAACGACGTTCAGCCCGAGTTCGCCCAGAACTCTCGCCGGATTCCGTCCACGTCCGAAGTCGACCTGAGTCTCGGGTACAACATCACCTTCGCAGGACTGGACGCAAAAATATTTTTTGACGCGTTCAACGTGTTGGACACGAGAAACGCTACGAACGTCTACTCCGATACCGGCCAGCCGGACCTGACGCTGGAGGAATTTCGGCAGGGCGCCGTCGATCCAGGATTCTGGATACAACCCAACTTCTTCGCGGAGCCGCGGCGCGTTCAAATGGGTATCGAGTTCAAGTTCTGATAGTGACACAAACCCCAGGGCAGCGTTCGCTCCTGCCGCCACTATGCACCTAATTCGAATCTCCTGCTGCTCGCTTCTCGCGCTGACCGGACTGACCACGATCGTCGGAGCACAGGGCTTCATCGAACGCGATCACGTCCCGAGTAAGGAGCGGGTGGACCCTTTCGAGCGCCGGAGTGACATCATTGACGGCAATAACATCCGGGCGACGATCACAAACTGGGGGCAAACGGCGCAATCGGGAGAACCCGGCGACTTCTTCTATGAGTGGCCAAAGAATACCAATCGAATTTACGTCGCTCTGACCCAGTTGTGGGTAGGAGCGCAGTTGACCGATGCCGCCGGACAACCCTTCTGGGTTGTGGATCTGGCTGACTTTCGCAGCAATCCCGTCAATGAGAATGACTCATGGACGTTTGAACCGATAAAGGGGTATGTGAATCCGGCCGGGAAGGAATTTGGGATTGCACAGTCTGACGAACCCGATTCCTATCCTCCACTCTGGCCCGACAAACTGGTCGACACCGACGACCCCGGCTGGGCTGGCTCATGGAACGGCTTCTTCGGCAAAGACATCCAGAATGCCGATCAGGAATTCTTCTTCAAGATTGGAGACGACCGATACAACCGGTTCACCAACTTCTTCCCCGATTCGACCGACCTGACTCGAAAGGGACTCGGGCTCGTCACCGAGGTTAGAATTTTGGCCTGGAGCCAAATACTTATCGACGACGTGGTCTTCCTACTTCACGCGATCAAGAACGATGGAACCACGGATCTCCCTCGGGTCGCCTTTACGATGTGGCTGGCAGACCTTGTGGGCGGCGACGCCACCGACGACATCCCCTTCTTTGACGTGCTCGAAGACGTCGCGTTCATGACCGACGCGGATGGAATCGGTAACGACGCTTTCGGATCCGATCCGGTCGGGGTCGCAGCGATCGCATTTCTGGAGACTCCCGGTAATGCCGTCGATCGAATCGATAACGACGCAGACGGATCGACCGCAGACGACTGCTCGCCGGAGGTGGGCGAGTGCAATAGTCCGATCGTCCGGGCGGAGTTTCTCGTTGGCGAGGACCCAGCTAACGGAATCGACGACAACGAAAACGGCCTCATAGATGAGAACGAGACGCACATCCCGTTCGTCGGCGAGCAGGCACAGAGCCCGGGAGTCGGCTTTGCCGATTACATCGACAACGATGAGGACGGTGAGGGGAACAGCCCGATCGTAACCGAGACGATGCTGGGTGAAGCCTCCGGAGACCGTTGGCGTCGGTGGCCCCCGCCCGGAGGAAACGATGCGGTACAGCGCCGAAGCGACGGTTCGTTCATCGTCCACCTGCTCGACGTCGATGAGTCGGACGTGGGGAAGGGTTTCAAGGACAATATCGACAACGACGATTCGCATATACAGCCGACCGCAAACTATCCATACCTGTCGGAACCGGGCTCTCCTGTCATTACGCAGGAGATCGTGGACATCGCCGCCTCCGATCCGTACGGCCGTTATCGGGTGCCTGGAACCGATATCGTGCTGTTCCAGGTCGGCCCGGAGGACCTCGGCAAAGCCTACGCAGACGGTATAGATAACGACGGCGATGGCGCCATTGACGAAGGCATCGACGAAGGCATCGACGAAATGATCGACGAGAGCCGCTTCGACGGCATCGACAACGACGGTGACTGGAATCCTCTCCAGGACGACACGGGATTGGACGGGGTGCCTTTCACAGGTGATCTAGGTGACGGCGACGGCGTTCCTACCAGCGGAGTTGGCACACCCTTCCCCGGCGAGAAGAACATCGACCTGACCGATATCGCCGAGTCGGATCAGATTGGCATCACCAATGTTCGCATCATACCGGCCTTCTCTCTCAATTTCAACAGCCAGTCAGACCGGTTCCTGTTCTTCAGCCACATGATTCCGGGTGACCTTGACATAAACATCCCCGAACCCGGCGAAAACGACATCGTCGTCACGAGCAGCCTCTTCCCCCTGCGTGCAGGCCAGATCGAGCGGATCTCCCTGTCCATCCAGATCGGGCAAGACATGGCGCAGGCGCTCGATTCGAGAGACAATGCCCTCTCCGCCTACCAGGAGGACTATCAGTTCGCACAGGCGCCCATCACGCCTCTTGTAACCGCCGTTCCGGGTGACGGCAAGATTACGCTCTACTGGGATTCGGAGGCCGAGGAATCGTTCGATCCGTTCCTGGCCAGTCTCGGCCGCCCGGCAAATGATTTCGAAGGCTATCGCATCTACCGTGCAACCGACCCGGCCTTTCTCGACGCGACCGTGATCACGGACGGGTTCGGCAACCTCCTGCTCAGGAGGCCGATCGCGCAGTTCGATCTGATCAACGAATTCGAGGGCTTCCACCCGACGGACATCAACGGCGTCAAGTTCTATCTCGGAAATAA
Source organism: Rhodothermales bacterium (assembly GCA_035512315.1). Lineage (GTDB taxonomy): Bacteria > Bacteroidota > Rhodothermia > Rhodothermales > DATKEJ01 > DATKEJ01. Next base: position 3,660 of record DATKEJ010000029.1, read on the forward strand.
CATGCAGGATCCCGGAGAAGACGAAAACGGTCTTACGCACGTCTGGGTCGACGAGAACGTCACGAATGGCATTACCTACTTCTACGCCGTCACGGCCTACGATTTCGGGTCCGCCATTGACAACATTCCGCCGACCGAGACACCGGTCCGCATCCGTCGCCTTCCCGACGGAAGGATAGAAACAGGTCGAAACGTCGTCGAAGTGAAACCGGTGGCGCCTCCGGTCGGATACATCCCAGCCGACATCGTCGATCTGGAACGTGTTCGCGGCTTCACTTCGAGCACGGTTGCCTTCGAAATCGTCGATCCGAGAACGGTTCAGGAGAATCATCAGTATCGGCTGACGTTTGAGGATACCCTGCTCCTCGGAGGACGAAACACGCCTGATACGCTGACGACAAAGACCTACACGCTGGAGGATTTGACGTCGGGAGAAACCATTATCAGCAGATCCCGGCGCGTGGGGGGGGACGACGAGTTCCCGGTTTTCGATGACTTTGGCCGGCCCGTTGGTTTTTCTATGCGGTTCTTTAACGAGCCCTTCGTGAGACTGAACACCGCCACGTCCACATGGAGCAACGCGGAAGTGTACCCAATTTCTATTCGACCCTACCTGGCCGCCGGTTTCCTCAAAGGATTCAGAAACCCCGCCGACTATCGCATTGACGTTGTCGGCGCCGGGCAGGGTCAGTCAACCCAGCTCGAAGTACGTAGAAACCTGGTGCTTCCCTCTCGCCCCACCAACATCCGCGTGTTTAACCAATCGACGGGGGAAGAAGTGAAGTACGCCTTCTGGGACCTTAGCGGTCCAGACTTGCAGGGGGCCACCTCCACGGAGCCGGCTTCTTTCAGCGCCGATCCATCGGTCGCCGAAAGCGACCGCATCGTCGTTATCGAGCCGCAGATAGGCGGTGCGCCCGACGACATCGTGACGTGGGAATTCAGCCTCAATTTCACTGCCCCCGGTCGCGACCCACAGCAGGGCGAAAGCGTGGACGTCAGAACGAGGAAACCGTTTCTGTCATCCGACGAGTTCCGGTTCGTCGTCCAGGGATCGGAAGTCGACGCCGATTCGGCTGCAAAATTGCTGGATCTGATCCACGTCGTTCCCAACCCGTATGTCGCGACGAATCGATTTGAGCCCTTGAATCCGTTCACGACAGGGCGCGGCCCGCGAAGACTTCAGTTCGTCAACGTGCCTCCACAGTGCACCATCCGAATTTTCTCCGTAGGGGGTCGGCTTGTCCGACGACTGGATCACAACACGGGACCGAACGACACCATTGGCGCGGCCGAGCGAATGAACGGCATCGTGGAGTGGGATTTGGAGAGCGAAGACCGCCTGACCGTCTCGTACGGCGTGTATATCTATCACGTCGAGGCGCCGGGCATCGGCGAAACGCAGGGAACTTTCGCCATTATTAAATAGGGACGCTTGAGAACGATGAGTAATCAAAATCGGGGTTCGAGGCACGGTGGCGCACGTCGATCCGACGATCCGGTTCGTCGGCGCCGGCGATTCTCTTCGGCGGCAGGCGTGCTTGCTTTGCTCGTTGTGTTAGCGGTCGACCCGGCCATGGCGCAGTTCAGCGACGTCTCGCGCACGGTCAGCCGGAGGGGCACGACGGCGGCAGAGTTCCTCACGATACCAGTCGGGGCGCGGCAGACGGCCATGGGTGGTGCGGTTACTGCAGTCGTTGACGATGGAACGTCCATTTATTGGAATCCAGCGGGCTTGGCCTCCCTTGAGACAACGTCTCTTACTGCGGAGCACGCCGACTGGCTGGCCGGTATCAGTTTCAACTATTTCTCGGTCGTGATGCCGACCGATATGGGCGTCTTCGGCTTCGCCGTCTCCGGCATGCGAACCGAAGAAATGGATGTGACGACCGTCGAGATGCAGAACGGTACCGGTGAGACGTTCACGGCGTCTTCCTACGCTTACCATCTGTCGTACGGACGCAGTCTGACCGACCGTTTTTCGTTCGGCGGATCGGCCAAGGTTATCAGCGAAAAGATTTGGAACTCGGGCGCAACAGGGGTAGGATTCGACGTTGGAACCATGTTCGTTACGCCTTTCAGTGGTGTACGGCTTGGTGCCGCGATAACGAACTTCGGTTCCAAGATGCGGATGGGAGGAGACGAATTGCTGATCGTCGTCGATATCGACCCGAACGCCCGAGGAAATAACGAGAGCAATCGGGCATACCTGAAGACCGACAGCTTTGATCTCCCCCTAATCATGCGAATCGGCCTGTCAGGGGAAGTGTTTCAGTCCAACGACAGCCGCCTCACGGTGGCCGTAGATGCCCTTAATCCCAATAACAGCGAGCAATTCGTCAATGTCGGGGCCGAGGTTGCCCTTCTCGGCGAATTGGTTCAGATTCGAGGGGGGTACAGTGAACTGCTCCTGACTAATGCCCTTCGATCGTTCACGCTGGGCGCGGGGCTCCGTTACGGATTCGGGAACCTCAATTTCGGGTTCGATTACGCCTACGAAGAGCAGGAATTTTTCTCAGGCGTGAACAGGTTCAGTCTTGCGATCAACCTATGAGTCGTTTGTGATCGAATGGTGAATAAGACCGCCGCGTTTCGAAACGGCGGGTTTCAGATAGAATTACTGATTGCTGTTTCCATCTGTTGGTGTATTTTTGCTTCTCTGAAACACTGAAACAAAGGTGTTTTTAGAGGAATAGATTCTTCCGTCCTACTGAACCCCCATCCAACTCTCACTGGCTTTGAAGTGCCCGCAAGAGCACTGACCACGTAATCCTTACACCCATGTTCAACAAGAATACGATCTATTTCGCGGTCGTGATTGCTCTCGGGATGTCGTCGCTTGCGTCGGCGCAGAGAACCGTGACGCTGACCCTGAATACGGCCACGCTGCCCGACACGACAAACCCGGCAAGTCTCGTCGAAGTCCGCGGCGCCGTCGGCGGCGCAGCCCCGTTCGATCTGCCCGACGGCAACGTGATTGACTGGAGCGCAGCCACAACCCTCGAGCCTGAGAATCTTGGCGGCGACTATTGGCAGACCTCGTTTCAGATTCCCGACGAGTCCGAGTTGCAGTTTAAGTTTTTCTCCGATCAGGCCGAGACGAGCAGCGCCGGCATCGGCGGTTGGGAGGATGGCGACAATGTCGTCCTTGCCGCGGGTACGGGCGATACGACACTACCGCTGCACTACTTCGTGAAAGGAGCCGGGCAGCCCTACGACTGGCGCCCGTTCGAGTCGAAGGAGGACACGATCGCAGTCTGGTTCCGGGTTTACATGAACACCGAAGGAGCTGCAACGGCGGGATATGACCGCGGCGCAGGACAAACGATCGGACTAAGAGGTGATGATTTCACGATGACGGGCCCGTTGGACTGGGGGACGACCAAAGTGACAGTTTCTCCGGAGTCCGAAACGGAAGGCGTCCCGGCCTATCACCTCTGGTCAGGCGTGGCCTATTACCCGTCATCGCTGGCCGGTATGACCCAGGCTTATAAGTTCTTCGTCGCGCCGGACGGTTGGGAGGGGACGATTGACAACCGGACGTTTACGATTCCGGCCCAGGATACCACGCTCCATTTCGTCTATTTCGATAACTCTGCACCGGTGACCGGCAGTGGCCCCGAAACGGCCACCCTCCTGTTCGCGGTCGACCTGTCTCCAATGGAAGCGATTGGGATCTTCGACGTAACTCGCGGTGACACGCTCGAAGTGCGGGGCGCCTTCAACGGATGGGATTGCCCGATCGATGAGGTCGATACCTGTCTGCTCGAACGAATTCCAGGAGAGAACACGTTCGAGGCGGCTATCCCTGCGACCGCCATTCCTGGTTCAGAGCAAGGTTACAAGTTCTACCTGAACTTGAATGACCAGGCATTCATGGATGAATTCGGAGACTTCCCGCCGCAAGGCTGGGAGGAACCCCTCTCGACGACCGGTGCGAACAGAACGTTTGAGTTCGAGGGGAACCCGAACGTTGACCAGGACCTTGGCGTTCAGTTCTTCAACGACATCTATCCCGCCAATATCGTCCCCGACGGCGTCACGATCGACATCACGTTTACCGTCGACATGACGGAGGCGATCAACGACCCGGCCGAACCGTTCGACCCGGGGACAGACTCGGTCACGGTATATTTTGGCGGCGACCAGATCTGGGCGTTCACACAGAATGTGCCGAGACAACAGTCGGGAGACCGGAACTACCTGTCTGACGCCGGTTTCTTCCTGCTAACTCCGACCGGAGAGGGGAACGTGTACTCGGGCGTCTTCACCCTGCGCGGGCCAACGTACGCCGGTATCCAATACCAGTACGCTTACGGAGGCTCCGGCCAGTACGTGAACGAAGCAGGCGGATCAACTGCCGGCCTGGGTCGCCGTCGTACACGTTTCGTCCACCAGAACGCGGACGGCTCGTGGCCTGCCGCCTGGGAGTTCGAGGCTGAAAACTATCAGCCAAGCGGAAACCTTCCGTTCGAGGAAAACCCCGCGGTTACGACTTCGGTGGAGCCGATTGGATCGGAAATTCCGAACGCAATCTCGCTCGGCGACAACTATCCGAACCCGTTCAACCCCAGCACGACGTTCGAGTACAGCATCGACGCCACGACCCGCGTCAATCTGGCAGTGTACGACCTTACCGGCCGGCTCGTTAGAACGCTCGTAGACGGCGTACAGCCTGCAGCAAGCTACCGCGTCGGTTTCAATGCCGAGGGGCTCGCAAGCGGGGTGTATATGTACCAGCTCAAGACGGCGGAGCGAACCATCTCCAAGAGAATGGTGCTGCTGAAATGATCGGACGTTCGGCAACGGCCGAAAAGGGGCGGGCGCGGGGCGCCCGCCCCTTTTGTTTTGACACGACCTCAGCTTCGCGAAACCGTTGAAACGGTTTCAGACCTCTTGACATGGTCCCCCGCCGGAGGGGGCGGCTGGAGCGACGACTCATAGATCTCAGCGCACCTGGGAAGAGCCGGATAGGAGCGGAAGCCGGGGGAGGTTCACTCGCGGAGCGTTTGCGGCAGCCCACAGCAACTGCGGTGGCGGCTCTCGCGACGCCGTTAAAAGAACCACGGCATGCCGATCGGCGTATCCCCTATCTTACACCCAAGCAAACCCCTGGATGACTTCGAATATTCTCCCGCGGCCGAGGCTGCCCAAGGTCATCTGCTGTCGAATCATCGTCCTCGTCGCGGGTCTGCTCGGCTGCATCGCGGTCCGAGGATCCGCGCAGCCATCCCTCCCGATCACATTCAAGTACGTCCCACGTCCGGCCGATAATTTCGTCCGGATCTATGTGCCGGGCGAATTCAACGGCTGGAATATAAGCGTCGGCTCGCCAGCCATCATGTCGTTCGACACCACGCGGTCTCTGTGGACCAAGACTGTCGATCTCGTCATCGGCCAGACGTACCAGTACAAGTTCAATCAACACCTGAACCAGTCCGGCACATCGGTCCTGTGGCTCTCCGACCCGGCCAATCCAAGAATTAACCCGGCGGAATTCAACAATTCGCTCATCACGATCGAAGACCCGATGGTTTTCGAGATGGATCGCAGAACCGACGCATCTAATCGCGTGACCGGCGTCTCAGCGGGCGTTTTTTCGTCTTCGCCCATCGTTGAGCTCTCGTACGAAATCAATGGCGACACGCAGCCCGGCGGCTTGGAGCTCTTCGATCCCGAGAGCGGCATCTTCAGCGGTGAACTCGAAAACCCCGTGCAGGCGGGCGCCCAGTTTAAATTGAGCGCGGTCACCGAGAATGGTGACACGCTCACTGCGATCATTGGGACTTTGCCTGTAGAGGTGGTGGATCTTCCGCGCCCTCCGGGGACCGCCGACGGCGTCAGCTTCGCCGATGCGGGTCCCACGGTCGTCACCTTCTCGCTCTTCGCGCCGGGGAAGCAATTCGTACACTTGATCGGCGACTTTAACGACTGGGAACTGTCGGACGAGTACGTCATGAACCGAGACTCAGTCAATGCCGACAGCGTGTATTTCTGGCTGACCGTCGACGGCCTTTCTCACGGTGTCGAGTATGCCTTTCAGTACCTGGTCGACGGCTCCATCGCCGTCGCGGACCCGTATTCGGAGAAACTGCTCGATCCGGCTCACGACACCGAACTCGGCTCCGTGTACCCGGGTTTAAAGCCGTACCCGAGTGGAAAGACGCAGCACATCGTTTCGGTTTTTCGAACCGCCCCTGAAAACTTTGAGTGGGAAGTGTTGGAGTATGACCGTCCTCCTCAATCAGAGCTCGTGATCTACGAGCTGCTCATCCGTGACTTCATTTCCCGCCACGACTATAGCACGCTGATCGACACGTTGGACTACTTGGAGAGACTTGGCGTGAATGCGATCGAACTCATGCCTGTGAGCGAATTCGGGGGGAACCTGAACTGGGGCTACGAGCCCAACTTTGCGATGGCTCCCGACAAGTACTACGGTCCGTCGGTCGACCTGAAGCGGTTCATCGACGCCTGCCACCGGCGGGGCATGGCAGTGATTCTGGATGTGGTGTACAATCACCAGGCAGGCGAGGCACCGTTCTCGAGGCTCTACAACACGAGCCTGACCGGGGATCCGGGAGGTGCGCCGACGAGCGACAGCCCGTGGCTCAACACCGTCGCCAGGCATCCCTTCAACGTTTTCAACGACGTCAACCACGAGAGCAAGGCTACCCAGTACTGGCTTGATCGGACGAACGCGTTCTGGCTTGACGAGTACCGCGTTGACGGGTTCAGGTTTGACCTCTCGAAGGGCTTCACACAAGTAAACAGCGGCAACAACGTCGAGCTCTGGGGGCGCTACGACGCGACCCGTATCCGTCTTCTGAAGCGCATGGCCGACAGGATCTGGGAGACAGACTCGACAGCCTACATCATTCTGGAGCACTTTGCCGAAGACCGCGAGGAGGAGGAGTTGGCAGCCTACGGAATGGATCGGGGGTATCCGGGCATGCTCTTCTGGAACAACCTGAACCACGCGTACAACGAAGCCACGATGGGGTACCACTCGGGCGGAGGCTCGAATTTCTCCAGATCGTACTACGGACCGGGCGGTCGTAATTGGGATCTCCCGCACGTCATCTCGTACATGGAGAGCCACGACGAGCAGTGGCTCATGTTGAAGAACCTCAGATTTGGAGCCTGTGAGGCGAGTCCGGGCGGGGGCGGGCGCTGCGACCATTCTGACGCCGGCTATAATGTGCGCGACCTGCCGGTAGCGCTGGATCGCCAGAAAATGGCCGGTGCGTTCTTCTTCACGTTGCCGGGCCCGCGGATGATGTGGCAGTTCGGAGAGTTGGGTTATGGACATGGACCCAACGGTCGGGATTGTCTCCGACCGTCCAACGAGAGCTTCGGGGATTGTCCAGCCGGAACTCCGACGCGGACGGGCGTCAAACCCATCCGGTGGGAATACTATGCCGATCCACTCAGACGCAAATTGTACAGCACGTGGGCGGCGCTGCTGAAGTTGCGGGCGGATCACGAGGCGTTCAGGAGTACGGAAACCGCCGTCAGCTTAAATCTCGGCGGTGCGATCAAATCGATCGCGCTGGTCCATCCTAGCATGAGTGTTGCCATCATAGGCAACTTCGGTGTCACGTCGAGTGCCGGTTCTTCACCTTTCGACGCACCTGGGATATGGTATGATTTCTTCTCGGATGACAGCCTGCTGATTACCAATCCGGATACCGTCCTGACGCTTGCGGCCGGAGAGTTTCACCTTTTCACGAATAGAAGGCTGGACCCTCCCGAACCTGGTCTGATCACCGTGTCATCCGAGCCGCTCGCGACGCCGACCGCTTACCGTCTCGACGTCGAGAGCTTTCCGAACCCATTCCAGAATACGATCGGTATCAGATACACGGTGGAAGAGGCGGGTTCGACGACACTAATGCTTTTTGACAGCCTCGGACGCCAGCTGAAACGTGTCGACCACGCCAATAAGTCGCAGGGCGCGCACGTCGAGACCCTGGATCTGTCGGGCGTTGCTTCCGGCACGTACTTTGTCCGCGTGACGACCCCCGGAGGTTTCAGAACGGTGCCCGTCACGAAGACGGGACGATAGACGTCGAGCGTCGAATGTCGAACGTCGAACGTCTTCCCTGGACGAGGCTGCGGTGTCTAGGGGTGTGGAACGCGTCGTCGATCGAACGACCCCGTCGCTTTAGGATGGTGCGGACTCGCTCCCTCGGGCCTGGAACCTGGAACTTGGAACCTCGAACCTGGAACGTTTAGATCACCGTCAGTGTCGGCGCTTCCTTCATTTCGAGCAAATCACGCAGAACTCTAAGACCGCGGCGCAAATCCTCGCGCGCCGTCATCCCGACTGAGACTCTCACGGCGGGATGGGCGTCGTTTCTTCCGATCGAAAATGTCTCGGATCCGGGCAGGATGACACCGCGTTCTGCCGCCGCGCGCACGAATCCGCGCTCCGACCAGGAATCGGGCAGTCGCAGCCAGAAGTGATTCGCATTGCGATCTCGACGCACGTTCAGATCCGCGGCATATTCGTCGACGATCGCGTGCCTGGCGGCTGTTTCCGATCGTTTGGCCGCGAGGATCCGGTCAGCCGTTCCATTCTCCATCCAGATTGCGAACACTTCGGAGGTAAGAGGCGGCACGGTCCAGATCGTCGAAGAAACTCCTGTCAGGAGTCGACTCCTGAGGTCAGCAGGCGCTTTCATAAACCCCACGCGCAACCCCGGTCCGATGGACTTTGACGGGCTCGCCAGGCAGATCGTTCGGTCTGCAATAAGTGAGGCAATTGGGTCCGGGCGCTCGGGCGGGAGGAGGGCGTGGATCTGATCCTCGATGACGATCAAGTCTCGCTTTTCCGCGATCTCGGCGATCGTTTGTCGCCGGGCGGCGGAGAGCGTCCCGCAGGTGGGATTCTGTATGGTCGGCACGACGTAAAGGGCTGTCGGACGCGGCTCGGTTCGGCACGCGCGGTCGATGGCATCCGGGATCATGCCTTCGTTGTCGAGGGCGACCGGTCTCAGGCGAATTCCCAGCATCGACGTGAGCGATCGAAGCCCGGGGTACGTAAACTCGCCGGCAAGAAGTACGTCGCGAGGCTCCATTACCGTCATGAGTGAAACGGTGAGACCGTGCTGGACGCCGCAGGTTATCAGTAACTCCTCCCCTTCGCAGGAAACTCCGAGCCTGCGCATCCATTCTGCTCCGGCGTCGCGGTGACGCGTCATGGCAGAGTCTCCTGGGAGGTGCATCAAGTCCGATGACGCCGTCGTCAACAACTTCTCGAACGCGGATTGAAACGCCTGTCGCTCGAGGTCGCGAAGTTCGGGCGGCAGACTGTGGCGCATGTCGATCGCAGTCGGAGGAGCGGTGCTCCCGATGCCCCACCTGTGAAGCTGTACGCCGTCCTGCTGGGTTCGCACGAACGTGCCGCGGCCTACCTCGCCCACCGTGAGGCCGCGGCGCTCAGCTTCCGCATAAGCGCGCGTCACGGTCCCAACCGTTACTCCGAGCTGGTCTGCCAGCTCCCGATGCGTGGGCAGCTGGTCGCCTCCCGAAAGGCGTCCATCGCAGATGTCACGCTCTAGTGCGTCGGCAATAGCCAGGTACTTCTGGCGGCCAGGTGGTATCGTTGGCTTCCATATTGTCATGGTGACAATATAGCGCAAAGCCCTCTGAAACTTTCAAATACGTCCTACGTGTGATAGGTACAATTAGTACAAAACGGGGTAAATAATGGGGTACAAAGAGCAATTCCCAGAGGTTTTCGGGGAGGACGCCGACTGGAGTCTGTCAGAACCCGATTTCGCGGTTTCGAGCAAGGGCGATGCATCCGAATCACTGGATCCGGGTGACTGGGAGGAATTCCGCCAGTTGGCCCACGGTGTAGTCGATCGAGCGGTGGAGCATTTGAAGGGGGCGCGCGCGCGCCCGGCATGGCGACAGGTGCCGGAAGAGTCTGAAAGCATTTTCCGTCGCGATGTGCCGATGGGGGGGACGCCTCTTTCCGAGGTGGTCGATGATTTCTTCCAGAATGTTCTCACGTACCCCATAGGCAACACCCATCCGCGGTTCTGGGGCTGGGTCGGTGGCGCCGGCACGCCGGGAGGGGTGATCGCAGAGACCCTCACGGGCCTGATGAATTCCGTGCCGGGCAACTTCAACGACGCCGCGGCGAGGGTGGAAGATCAGGTGATTGCCTGGATGCGAGAGGTGATGGGTTTCCCGCAAGAATCCTCAGGGATCTTAACGAGCGGCGGATCGGTCGCAAACCTGATCGGGATCACCGCGGCGAGGGACGCCCGAGCCGGTTATGACACCGTCATTCAAGGGGTAGGCGCGGAAGCAGGCAAGCTCGTCCTCTACGCGTCGAACGAGGTTCACTCGTCCGTTTTCAAGTCCGCGCAGATCCTGGGACTTGGCAGAGACGCCGTGAGACTGATCGGAGTCAATGACGAGTATGAGATCAAGCTCGAGGAGTTGAGGGATCGGATCGCCGCCGATAGGGCAGAGGGACTGCGTCCCTTCGCGATCGTCGGCAGTGCCGGGACCGTCAATACGGGAGCGACGGATGACCTCGACGCCCTTGCCGACATTGCGGAGAGAGAGCGGCTATGGTTTCACGTCGACGGTGCGTTCGGAGCGCTCGTTGCACTCTCGCCGCGATTGCGTCACAAGGTCGCGGGGATGGACCGGGCCGACTCAGTCGCCTTGGATTTCCACAAGTGGATGTCGGTGCAGTACGATGCGGGCTGCGTGCTTGTGCGCGATCCCGACGCGCATCGCCGGCCGTTCTCAGTCTCGGCCGATTACCTCTCGGCGTTCCCGCGAGGTACTGCTTCCCGAGCAGACACGGCCAACCTTCGGGGACCTCAGCTCTCGAGGTCTTTCCGGGCACTGAAAGTCTGGATGACCATTCGCGAGCACGGCGTCGAGAAGTTCGGCAGGATCATCGAACAGAACGTCGCCGACATCCAGTACTTCGCAGGTCGGATCGAGCAGGCTGACGATTTTGAGCTGCTCGCACCGGTTCCCTTGAATGTCGCGGTCTTCCGGTACAATCCGGGAGGACTTTCGTCCGAGGCGCTCGATGCGCTGAATCGCGAGCTCGTCATGCAGATCCAGGAGTCGGGGATCGCTGTTCCGTCCAGTACGTTCGTGCGGGGGAAATTCGCGATCCGGGTAGCGAACGTGAATCACCGCACCGTGCCTGCCGACTTCGATCTTTTCCTGGCTGCACTGCGGCGGTTTGGCGAGCGCCAACTGGCGGACGGGTCATGACGCTTCCGACCACGTCTATTCTGGTACGACCTCATTACAATCGTGAACACAAAGATGGCTTACTCAGAACCATTCCCACAGTCGAGCCAGGATCCTGTCACAGTGCGGAGAGCCGTTCCTGCCGACATACCTGACCTGATCGAACTGACACGGCAACTGGCGCAATTTCAAGATCTCGGCGATCGATTCGCTGCGACCGAGGAGGGGATCCGCGCCGGACTATTCGGGCGTCACAGGAGCGCCGAGGCCATCGTCGCGCAGTGCGGATGGGAGGTGGCCGGCTACGCGATCTTTGCACAAAGCTTCTCCAGTACGCGCTGCAGGCCGAAACTCATTGTGGAGGACATCTTCGTGATGCCCGGCTGCCGCGATCGTGGTGTGGGCTCCGCGCTTTTCCAGGCGATCGCCGAGCAGGCGCGCGAACGAGGGGCGGGCAGAATCGAATGGACGGTTCTGAGAGACAACCAGGAAGCGCTGCAGTTTTATGACAGGCTGGGAGCCGTGCCTTCCCCCGAATGGGTAACGTGCGGAGTGGATGAGAACGCCATTGACGCCTTGAGCACGGGTAAGCCCTCGAACCCCTCGGAGGCCTCGGGGCAGGCTCTCGAACCCCGAACTTCGAACCTCGAACGTGATTAAAGGAGGCGCCGCCGCGTTTTGCGATTTCAATCTTGCGATTTCAAATGTCCGTCCACCCCTTTTTGCCGGACAAGTGGCGAGGGCAACTTATCTGCTTTATAAATATACTCTTGCCTCTATTCTGATTCCCGATGATCAGGGCAATATCAGAAAAGCATAAGCCTATCCTCCGTTTCTCCCGTCCGGATCGTCGTAACTATCTGGCGCTCAGTGTAGCCGGGCGGGCCGACAGACCCATAGCAGCCACCCTAAGAGAGCTTGCCCGGGCCGAATGTGTGAGTAAGGAAGCATGAGGAAGAAACCTGGGCCTGGCGCGGCTCCGCACGCTCCCCCCGTGCGGAGATCGCGCCGGAATCTTGCCGACACGGACGCGATCGAGCGCCTACAGATAAATTTGAAGGAGGATGCCATGTTGAAATGGAAGCACGTCGGGGTGCTCATCCTGTCTTTCGTGATAGGAGCATGTACTCCGAACTCGGATGAACAGTTTGATCAGGAAGCCCTGGAGATACAGTCACAGCGGCAGTTCACGATCTTCGTGGGCAATGGACTCGAAGCGGCCAATCGGGGCATCATGGAACTCGAGCAGGAAGCCGTTGAGGCCGCCTCCGAAGCGGACACGATGGTCAGCCGGACCGTTGCGGAGCTTCGCTCGGAGTACGAAGAGCTAAGCGAAGAAGCTGACGGTCTGGTTCAGTCGGCCGACGCGGAGCTCGATGACGAGCGCATGAACCTGAGAGATCGATTGATCGACCTGACGAAAACCGTTGAGAAGACCCGCTTCGAGTTTATCGACGAATCGGAGCAGTTTCGTGACACGGCCAAGCGACGGCTAACCGAGCTCGATGAGCGGATGTACGAACTGACGAACGATATCAATGAAGCCGGGCTTTCGGAAGAGTTCGACGCGATGATCATCCGGCTCAACATCCTGCGTGAAGATGCGGCTGCGCAGATCAGCCGGCTGGAGGAGAACTCAGGCGACGGGTTCTTGGAGCTCCGCGACGACGTCACGAACGCCCTCTCGACTTTCAGTGCCCGCCTCACCGAAGTGGAAACTGAATACGAAACCGCAGCTGCCACAAGCATGGAAGCAACCATGTCCGACGAGTATCGCGACCACCCTTTCCTCGCTCGACAAGCCGCGGTTGAACCGATAGATCAGACCCCAATAACCTCACAGGTCTAAACCGCTGGACGAAATCTCGTGCCGGGGAGCGCCTCTCTCCGGCACGGGATTTCGGGAGGAGGAAGAAGAAGACTTCAGATACCAAACTTCAAACACCAAACTTGCGCCGCGCACGATCGATTGAAGGTCGAGCTTCTTGGTTGGAGGTCCCTCGAGTCGGTCGACGACGTGCCTCAGATTTGGTATTTGAAGTTTGGTATTTGAAGTTATCCTGTATTCCTCACCCCCGCTGCGATGGCATTGATCGTCCGCAAAAGCGCGTCCAGGTTTGCTTCGCGCTCAGTGTCGGGCAGGCTCGCGTTCCGGTATCGACGGATAGTCTCAAGCTGAATGTAGTTGAGCGGATCCAAGTACGGCTCTCTCCGGCTGAGCGAGTTCTTGAGAATCGGATTCTCATCCAGCAAGTCGTCGATTTCGGCTACAGCCAGTATCTCATTGCGCGTTCGCTCGTACTCGCTCTCGACCATATCGAATACCTTGGCGGCAGACTCGCGGTCATTCGCCAGCTCCGCGTACTCCCTCGCTATCTCCATATCGGACTTGAAAAGCGCCATTTGGGTGTTGCTCAGGAGCCCGTGGAAAAAGGGCCACTCGCGGTACATGCGGCGAAGCGCGTCGAGCCTTGCCTCGTCCCTGCCTCGCCACTCGGCAAGAGCGGTCCCGATTCCAAACCACGCGGGGAGCGTCTGCCGGGCCTGCGCCCACCCGAAAACCCACGCGATAGCACGGATCGAAGATTTTGACCTGTCCCCCTTGTCACGGTGCGACGGCCGTGATCCGATGTTGAGTTTTGCGATTTCGTTCACCGGGGTGGCTTCGTAGAAATAATCCATAAACCCCGGCGTCTCCTCTGTCAGCAGGCGGAAATGTCGCTCGCCGATCACTGCCAGATCGGCCATCGCTGAAAGAAACTTGGGGTCATCCGGCTCGGGCTCTTCAAGCACTCCGAGACTCGCCTTCAGAAGGCCGGTCAACCCCATTGTCAGCTCATAAGCAGCCGTTTCGGGATTGTTGTATTTGTAGTTCAGCACCTCTCCCTGCTCGGTGAATTTGATCTGACCGAGCACCGTTCCAATTGGCTGAGACAGAATCGACTCGTGCGTGGGGCCGCCCCCGCGGCCGATCGTGCCTCCTCTGCCGTGAAAGATTCGGACGCGGACGCCTCGCCGGCGCCCCATCTCGACAATCTTGACTTGCGCCTGGTACAGATTCCATACGGACGCGAGGATGCCGCCGTCTTTGGCGGAATCAGAATAGCCCAGCATCACCTCCTGTTTGTCTCCGAGCGAGGTGATCATCGACCGGTAGCAAGTGTTGTCCAGCAAGGTCGTCATCACGGGATCGATTCGTCCCAGATCATCGATCGTCTCGAAAAGTGGGGTGATCCCGAGACGGGTCGTCCACCCTGAGCCTTCACGGCTCGTGAGCCCCGACAGGCTCGACAGGAACGCCACGGCCAGGACGTCGGAGGCGCCGTGCGTCATCGAGATGACGTAGCGCCCGAACGCGTGGGGACTGATTTCCTCCCGCATCTCGGCGACCAGGTCGAAGACGGCGAGGACCTCCCGGCTCATCGGAGCGAGTGCTCGATGGTCGACTCGGATCGGAGTCTTCATTGACAGCAGATCCGTCAGAATGGCCGTCTTTTCCTCCTCGTCCAATTGAGTGTAACTGTCTGTGATACCGGTCACCCGGAGGATGTCGGCGATCGCCTCGGCATGCACGCGCGACTCCTGACGGAGATCGAGGTGCATCAGATAGAACCCGAACGTTCTCGCGATTCGGAGCAGGTCGAGCAGCTCGGCGTCACCGGCTGCGTCGTCGCCGTGGCTCGCGAGTGAGTCACGAATCAACTGAAGGTCTGAAATGAACTCGACCTCGCCGCGGTACCCCAGTTCGGGAAGGACACGGGGACTGACGCCATCCAGCAGTCCTTGCACCCTCGCGAGATTGCGGTCGAGCCGCAGCTGCATGATGTAGAGTTTCCGGCGGTACGGCTCGAAAGGAAACTTCTCGGCTCCGTCGGCCGCCTCCACCGGGAAGCGCTCCTTGTCATTCGCGAGGCCGGCCTCGAATGCGATGGTGGGCTTGAAGAAGTTGACCGACTGGGTCAGGATGTACGTGAGAGCGTGAACGTGTTCCCGTAGGGCGCGAAGGGCCGTAAACTGGTTGAGCAGCAGCGCCTCGCGCGTCACGTCCGCCGTTACGTACGGGTTGCCGTCGCGATCACCTCCAATCCACGACCCGAACCGCAGGATGTCGGGTACGGCGATTGACTTGAACTCAGGGTGGTCACCGTAAATGCGTTCGATCGCTCCCTCGAGCCGGTCGTAGAGGCGGGGGACGGCCTCGAAGATCGCCTCGTTGAAATAGTGTAGCCCCATCTTCACCTCGTGACGGACTTCGGGGCGTGCCGGTCGCACTTCGTCGGTCTTCCAGAGCGTCTGGATGCGCGTCATGAGATCGTCTCGAGGACGCGAGCGGGGATCGACGGTC
>DATKEJ010000030.1:0-3182 GCA_035512315.1 Rhodothermales bacterium
CACTTCTATGGATACGTCTCACCTGAGATCCCTGAACTCGGCATTGCGGTCGCCGGACACGCCCGCGGTCGAGGCATCGGCACGCGACTCATGGATGAACTCCTCCGGGTCGCCGCAGAGAACGATCTGGAGGCAGTCAGCCTCAGCGTCGTTCCAGAAAATCCCGCGTTGCGACTCTACGAGCGCCTCGGTTTCCGGAAGGTTGGCCAGAGCGGCGACGCTTGGGTGATGGTCAAGACGTTCTAAGTTCCAAGTGCCAGGTGTGGGGATGCCCCGAACAGGGTAGCATGGACACACGACATGACCACCCTTTCTATCAGATGGTACGAACCCGAGGCCATCGCTCTTAGGTGCACGGCAACCCGACCCGGCGAACCCGTGTGGGGTCGATGGAGGCTCGTCTGGGGCCGACCTGGAACCCGGAACCTGGAACCTGAAACGTTCCCACCCAATCCGTTCTCGCGATCAGACAGTCTCTTCCCGATAAGCCCATCCGCCCGCCAGCGCAGCGAGAATGACCTCGACGAAGCCCCAGATGAGGGTCGTAATGATGAGGCTCGACGGCATGCCAAACGACAGACCTATCGCTCCGAAGCACATGAACCACACGAGAAACCAGATCAGGATCCCGGTCCAGGCTGCGGTTTTCGGGCCGGCCCCGCAGCGGGGTCTAATTAGAGCGTACAATAGCACCAGCACGAGACCAATCACGAAGTTCCAGAGCGTCCACATTACAATCATGCCCGTGCTCTCGCCTGGAAGATTGCGCTGCTCCATGAAGATTTCCCACTGGTCTGCTACCACGACCGCGTTCAGAATCGTTTCACCGATCGTGAGAATTACTCCTGCAAGGAGGCCGCCGATGATGACGCGGCCGTAGTTGATTTGTCCCATATGAATTGGTGGTTGGGGAGAAGGGGAATGACGTCCAATGGTAGCAAGTACACCGATAATCGGCAAGAACCGGGCGCGAACAGCGGACGTCGGCCTGCGGAGACCGCCAATCAGCGCCCTCTTGCTTTACGGCGGATGGAAGGGGCACAGTCCGACCGACATGGCGGACTTCGCGGCCGAACATCTCCTCGGCGGATTCGACACCGTCCGATCGAGCGACCTCGACTCGCTCAATCCGGAGACGCTGTCGGAGGTCGATCTGCTGCTGCCCATTTGGACGTTTGGCAAGCTTACCCGGAAACAGGAAACGGCTCTCCTGGATGCCGTTGCCGGAGGGATGGGGATGATGGCATTGCACGGGAATGCAAGCTCCTTCCTCGACAGTCGCCCCCACAAGTTCATGCTCGGCGGGCAATTTGTCGGCCATCCTGGCGGAAACGAGATAACCTATGCCGTGACATTCCTGGGCAATGATCCCCTTGTGGAGGGACTCGACGACATCACGATCACGTCGGAGCAGTATTACCTCCTGATTGACCCGGCAGTAAAGGTGCTGGCTACGACGATCGTGGACGGAGGCGACCTGGAGTGGCTTCGAGGCGTGCAGATGCCCGTGGCATGGAAACGGACGTGGGGAAACGGACGCGTTTTCTATTGCGCACTTGGACACTCGGTGGACGTGCTCGAGAATGCGTCCGTCTCAGCACTGCTCAAGAGGGCCGTGCGATGGGCGACCGCCGTTAGTCCCCCTCACCGAGGGGGCGGCTGAGCGCGACTTCAAAGGTCGGTTTGGCACCGTGGCCGGCGTGCAGCCGGGGGAGGTTACTTCCAAGACAAGCTGCCACCGTCATCGGAGCTCAGCCGGGAGTGGTCACTCTCGGACGTGGTCCCCCGCTGGAGGGGGCGGCTGGAGCGACGACCGGTGACCTTAACGCAGCCCGCAAGTGCTGGGTGGAGCGGAAGCCGGGGGAGGTCGCTTATGGAGGAAGCTGCCACTCGCAGAGACACCTACCCGCTCGGCCTCGCCTCGAGCACACTTAGCGCTCCGGAGGTGGGACGAACTCGCACCAAGTCGAAACCTGTCGCCGCCAACAGACCGCGGAATTCCTCCTCCGTCCGTTCCCGGCCGGAATGCACAAGAAGCATGGTCAGATCCATCCGAGCGGATGACCGGTGAGCCGGCGAGTCGCTCATTCGTTCCGGCAAGATCCGCTCGATGAGAAAGAGGCGTCCCTTCCCGTTCATCGCGCGACTGCAGTTGCGGAGGATGAGGGCTGCATCCTCGTCGTCCCAGTCATGGATGACGCTCTTCAGCAGGTACGCATCGGCGCCCGGGGGTACGTGCTCGAAGAAACTCCCGGAGCGGAACTCACATCGGGATGAAAGACCCGCAGCATCGAACGCTCTCTTCGCACCGTCCATTGCGTGCGAAAGGTCGAAGATGATTCCCGAGACCTCCGGATTGGCTCTCAGGATCGCAAGGAGCAGATCGCCGTAGCCGCCGCCGACGTCAACGATTTGTTTGGCGTCCGAAAAATCGCAGACGTTGGCGACGTCGTCGGCAACGACGCGCGTCAGCTCAGCCATGGCTTCGTTGAACACGCGCGCCGTTTCTGCGTCGATCTCGAGTCGGTCGAAACCCTCGAAACTGGTAATGGACTTTCGCACGCTCTCGCCGGTCGAGACACTCTCGAGAAGCCGGCCCCATGTATCCCAGAGATGGGCGCCCGTCCATATCGCCCACGAGCGCAGCGATCCGGGGCCCGTTCCTAACAACGAACCCATGGGCGTGATCACGAACGACCCGTCATCCAGCTCTTCACACACCCCGATCGTCGTCAGTGCGCGCAGGAGTCGCCGCAGCGAAGGCGCGTGCGTATTCGTGGCTGAAGCAAGCTGCTCGCTGGTTCTCGAACCGTCAGTCAGAAGATCGGCGAGGTTCAGCTCGGCCGCGACGTAAATCGCCTGAGCCGCCCAGCTTCCGCCCAAAAGCTCGAGGAGTCTGTTCGCGTAGTCTGTCGTGTCAGTCATCTGCGCGCCCGGACACGAATGTTGGTGGATGGCTTGTTGGAAGAAGGATTACGACATATGTAGTGAGCGCTCCTGTAACCGACAAGGCAACCGAATGGCCGCCTCTGTAAACCGGGACCAACTCACCTCGGCTGGCGCACTCTTAGTTGGCTTCTCGCGTCTGTTAGTTGAGAGTACTCAACTTTTGACGCCGCCACATGAAACAGTCCCTGTTCGGAAGGCAGGAATCCTTACCTTTCCCCGTTACGAAAGCTGAA
>DATKEJ010000031.1:0-5556 GCA_035512315.1 Rhodothermales bacterium
TAGCCCACTCCGAGAAGCGCCACCGATAGATCGCATCCGAGTCCGAAGATGGACTTGCCGAACGTGACAGATCCATGCGCTGACCCCGAGAGCACTTTGAGCCCAGTCTGGCCGAGCTTCATCAGCGCGGAGCCAACCGCCGCCGCCGCAATTGCCTTAACGGCGTGGCCGCCCTTTGTACCAGCCTTGAGAACTTCTGCGGTCGCGACGCCTTCCGGGAATTTCAGCGGTTGCTCGATAATTAGGGCGCGTCGAAGAGGAATCGTGAAAAGGACGCCGAGGACGCCGCCGCTGGCCGCGATGGCCAACGTCTCGAGGAAAGAAAACTCCTGCCAGAACCCAAGGAGAACGAGTGCCGGAATCGTGAAAATCACGCCTGCGGCCAGAGATTCGCCGGCCGAGGCGGAAGTCTGTACGATGTTGTTCTCGAGGATATTCGACTCACGAAACATCCGAAGTATGGCCATCGAAATCACGGCCGCAGGGATGGAGGCTGACACCGTCAGACCGACCTTCAGACCCAGGTAGGCATTCGCTCCAGCCAGAACTGCCGACAGGATGACGCCGAGAACAACCGCCTTAAAGGTGATTTCGGGCAGCGACTGCGACGCCGGAATGAAAGGCCCGTCATTGACGGCTGGAGCGGTCGTCTCTGATTCGTAAGAGGCCATAAGTATCGGGGGCTGAGTTCTTGATCGGGAGTCGAACGCGACCGGTGAACGGCGCATCATTATAAAACACGACCCACAATTTCCAAAAGGCCGGCTGCGACGCCTACTTACGGAGGATCATCTTGCGCGTGGCGACACCGTCCTCCGACTCCATTCTCACGAAATACGTGCCACTGGGCAGATCCTCTGCCGTGAAAAGAGCTTGGTGCCTGCCCGGCTCCACGGTCGCGTTAACTAACCACTCGACGAGATGACCGGAAATGTCCCACACGGAGAGGCGGACGTGCATCGATCGGCTCAACTCGAAGAAAATCTGCGTCGAGTGGACGAACGGATTCGGCGAGTTTCCGATGAGATTGAACGATGTGGGCGCCTCAGGCTCACCCAGGCCGACCTTCAATGTATTCGTAACCAGCCGGCTTCCATCCTCAAAATCCTGATTGAATCGGTAGTAAAGGACGGAAAATTGGTCGATGTCTACGTCACTGAATGAATACGAGCGGTCGAACCCTGCGAGTTCGTCGTCATGAGCGCCCGCGACGACAAGAAAAATCGCAACGAAATTTGATCCATCGGTTGACCGCTCGAGGGTGATGGTCTGTGTTTCGCGGCTCGCCAGCCTCCAGTTGATTTCGACTGCGCCCGATTTCACTTCCGCACGCGCACCGTGAATCGGTTGGTGCAGCGCCAAATCAGACAGGGCCAGAACCGGCCCAACCCCCTCGACCGAGGGTGGCAGCGGAGACTCGAAGTCCAGGAGGATGATCGGCCTGTCAGCAAGTCCCCTTCCCGGAAGACGCATCTCCAGCCTGATCGATTCCGAATCGCGCGGCGCCGGCCAGATCCGAAGCTCGTCGAAGTGCCCGCTCACCTTCGACTCGGTCGAATTCACCCGGCTCCCGATGGAGACTGGGTAGGATTTCGCGCCTGGACCGTCCGCTATGAACACCGTATCGTCGGGTTTGCCGTCGATGTACAGTGACGCTGCGTCGACTGCGACGTCGCGAACATACGCGACATGATGCCATGTTCCATCGGCGACCGGACGGCTCGAGAGAACCGAGAAATGTCTCCCGGCCTGTCCCGAGTAACAGCGGAGGTTTCCGCCGGCGTCAATTACGAACTCAAAGGGGTAACTCGTCGCCTCGTTTCCGTCCCACGTAGACAGGATCACCACGTCTCGATCGATCGTCTGGAGCCAGAATTCCACGGTGAACGATCCGGCCGCGCTGAAAGCGGTGCCCGGCGCATCGGGGGTGGATCGAAGCCTGCCGGCCGAGGCGAGGCTGAGCGCATGGCCCGGAGTCACGGGCCGCTTTTCAACCGACACTGTTGTGCGCACGATCTCTCCGACCTCCTCCAACTGCAGGCCTTTCTTCACCGGTACGAGATTTCCGGCCTGCACCCCGATCTCTGCAATGCCGGCGTCTCCGCCGGGCACGGCCGTCACGACCAGGCGAAGAGGGGTCGAAAGGCGGAAGCGAGCTTCTGCGATCCAGGCCTTTTTCTCGGGACGCAGCCTCATTGTGCTGCGTCTGATCCTGGCATCATCTACATGGTCGACGCTCATGAGCTCCCATCCGTCGGGAAGCTGCAAGCGAACGGCATCGAACGTCAACCCGGCTTCCCATTCGACGAACAGGTTCACGGGATGTCCCGGCCGAGCGTACTTCGGGCTCCATGCCGAACCGGCCTGTGCCAGGGCGACGTGCGACGCAAGCCCCGCCATCAAAATCGAGGCCGATACGCAGAAGATTCCGCGGCGAATGCCACCACTACGCCAAATGGACTGGCTAGTAACCAACGCGGGGCGTTTCCAGATAGGTTAAAGTCAAAGGGACCGCAAAATATCTCTGCCGCGACGACATGTCAAACTCCGTCGCGCGGTTCTGCCGTCGGGGCCCTGCCGGCCAGCAGGTAAAGGACCGCCATTCTAACCGCGACCCCGTTCGTTACCTGGTTCAGGATGATGGCTCGCTCGTGATCGACCACCTCGCTGGCGAGCTCGACCCCGCGATTGACCGGTCCGGGGTGCATGATGAGTAGATTCGGATACCTGTCGAGGTGTGACATCTTTATCCCGAATCTCTCGTGATATTCTCGAATACTCGGCACAAATCCACTCTCCTGTCGCTCTAGCTGCTGGCGCAGCGCCATGGCGACGTCGCATCCTTCGAGGGCCTCTTCCAGCCGATTGGTCACCCGGCACCCATATTGTTCCATGTCGATCGGAAGCAAGGTCGGGGGTGCGCAAACTGTCACGCGGGCACCAACGGCTTTAAGGGCGTAAAGATTCGATCGTGCAACCCGTGAGTGAAGGACGTCGCCTATGATCGAGACGTTCAGGCCCTCAAGCGAAGAGAAATGGTCGGTCATCGTCAGCAGGTCGAGCAGTGCCTGCGTCGGATGCTCGTGTGCGCCGTCGCCGGCATTTACGACGACTGCATCGATACACCGACTGAGAAAATGAGGAGCGCCCGCAGAGCGGTGTCGAATTACAACGAGATCGATCTTCATCGCCTCGATGTTCCTGGCAGTGTCCTTGAGCGTTTCACCCTTGCTCACCGAAGAGCCGGACGTCGAGAAGTTGACAGTGTCGGCGGAAAGCCTCTTCTCGGCCAGCTCGAACGAGATGCGGGTGCGCGTCGAGGCCTCGAAGAACAGGTTCACCACCGTGATGCCCCGTAGTGAAGGGACGCGTCGAATCGGCCTTTCGAGCACCGATCGAAATTGCCGGGCGCTCTCGAGAATGAGATTGATCTCCTCCGCTGAGTACGTTGCAAGACCAAGTAAATGTCGATGACGGAGTTCTCCGGGCGAGTTCGCCCAGTCGCGCTCCGACAGTGAGGGTGCCGCTGTCGGCGTGCTAGTCGATTCCGCCACCGATCTTTTCGTTGGTTTCAATGCGCTCCGAATCTGTGGTAATCAGCCAGACACCGTCTTCTCCATCCTGCTCCGCCAGCCAGACCCTTATCTCCTCACCACGGCTTGTCGGGACGATTCGGCCGACGAAATCGGCGCAAACGGGGATCTCACGATGTCCGCGATCGATCAATACGAGAAACCTCACCGAGGCCGGACGGCCTAGATCGAGAAGTGCGTCGAGCGCCGCCCTGAGCGTTCTGCCCGTGTACAGGACGTCGTCTACGAGTACGACGTGGCGGTCGGCGACATCGAACGGGACGTCCGTTTGGCGGATAGGCTGACGATTTGCCCTGTTTCGGTAATCGTCGCGATAAAGCGTCGTGTCAAGGACCCCGAGGGAGAGTCCGATGCCATCGACCTGCCTGATTTTGTCTCTGAGCCTGGCGGCCAGAACGACGCCGCGACTCTGCAAGCCGATAAGTGCGAGGGCGTCGGAATCCGGGCCCGGATCAAGGTGTTCCACGATTTGCCGGGCCATCCGGTTCAAGGTCCGATCCAGGTCGGCCGCTGTCATTACTCGGGCCTTGACCATCTCTCTGGTATCCATAACCGAAAGGTAAGAATAACGTACGTTGAGAATACGTGCCCACGGAACAACTCGAGGAGGACTGACGATAAAAGCGATCCACCGATTCATGCATGCCCGACCACGTTAGCGAAACCCGGTATCTCGATCCACAGGCGCTGTCTGAGCTCAAGAATATGGAGCTTCGCGCACGCTTGATCGTAGAGGGCTTCATAACAGGGCTCCACAAGAGCCCCTATCACGGCTTCTCCGTCGAGTTCGCAGAGCACCGTCCTTACAATCCCGGTGACGAGTACAAGCGCGTGGATTGGAAAGTCTTCGGAAAGACCGATCGTTACTACATCCGGCAGTACGAAGAGGAGACGAATCTGAGGCATTACGTCGTTCTCGACACCTCGGCCTCGATGCGATATGCCCACGCCGGCAAGATGTCGAAGCTGACGTACGCCTCCTATCTCGCAGCGGGTCTGCACTATCTCATGCTGAAGCAGCGGGATGCGACTGGACTGATTGCGTTCGATGAGCGGGTGCACACGATCATGCCTCCAAAGTCTACCAGGGTCTATCTGAGGACGCTTCTTGCGCGTCTCTCGCATTTCGCCGACGGCGACGTCGGACTCCCGGGACGAACCGCCGCGGCCAAGGCGCTGCACGAGGTGGCGGAGAGGATCTCCCGTCGATCGCTTGTCATCATCATGACCGATCTTTTCGAAAATATATCCGAGCATGAGGAGCTGCTGCGGGCACTGAAGCATCTTCGCTATCGCGGCCACGAAGTGCTCGTTTTCCACATCCTCGAAAGCGAAACCGAACGCCGGTTCAATTTCCCCGATCAGCCGCTCCTGTTTCGGGACATGGAGACGGGGGAAGAGATGTCCATCAATCCGGCGCAGATACGGGAGCAGTACCAGGAAGCCGTACAGGCTTTCGCCGACCGATTCCGTCGCAGCTGTCTCGAAGCGCGCATCGATTTCGAGGAACTCGACTCGGGCACGTCGTATGACAGGGCGCTGATGGGTTACCTCAATAAGCGCCGGCTCCTATCGTGAACACGAACGATGATCGATCGCATTAAATCCATTGGCGCTGAAGTCTTCAGCACGGTTGTCAAATTGAGGAGGCAGATCCATTCAGACCCGGAGCTCGCCTACGAGGAGGTGCGAACGTCGGCGCTGGTCGCCGAGACCCTGCGACGGCTTCCCGCCGTTTCCGTCAGAACCGGCGTAGCAAAAACAGGAGTGGTCGCTGAGATCGAGGGGGACAAGCCGGGTCCGACGATCGTCCTGCGCGCCGATATGGACGCACTTCCCATCCAAGAGGAGAATACGTTTGACTTCGCTTCCCGAAATCCTGGGAAGATGCATGCCTGCGGGCACGACGCCCACACGTCGTCCCTATTGGGTACCGCCATGATACTCTCTGAACTGCGAGATG
>DATKEJ010000032.1:0-4796 GCA_035512315.1 Rhodothermales bacterium
CGTCGGATCATTTGCCATGCAAGGCTCCCTTCACCTCAACCAAAAACATCGAGACTACGATGACACACCGCCGGCCATCGGAATCATCTACTATCCCCAACGCGCATATGAGACAGGTTCTTCCCGCATCACAGGCCGGCAACCGTTTCACCGCCAGAAGGCGTTGATGAATCCCGACTGCGTTGGTATGATTTATTCTACACGAATAGGACTGATTCTCAGTTGCGAATCATTATTAGGGGATCATGACGAACCAGGACACAGACCGCATCAAAGACTTCCCGGAAGGCTTTCGAATGACCCCGCAGAGGATTGCAATCCTCGAAGAGGTGCGCGAAGCGGGCGGTCATATGACGGCTGCCGAGATCACCGACCGGGTGCGTCAGAAGCATCCCTCGATCTCCGTTGGAACAGTCTATCGAACGCTCAACTCGTTTGCCGAGCGCGGCGTCATTCTGGAATTCCCGTTCGGAAACCAGGCGAGCCGCTTCGATGGCCGAAACGAGCGTCACGACCATGTCCATTGCACGGTGTGCGGGACGCTGCGGGATGTCGAAGTGCCAAGCGCGTTGCTCGCCCATCATGTCGCGGCCGAACAAAGCGGCTACGACATCCAGGAGCATCAGACAATTTTCTCGGGCATTTGCCCGAACTGCCAGAAACGTCAGGATCGAAGCGGCGATTAGAAGGGAGATTCATCTTTTCGTCGCACGGACTGGAACAGAGTACGACCTGACCTCGCGTTGGTCAGGCGCCGGTTATCCCGAAGGAGGGGAAACGCTACATGAGCAATGAGCCACTGCTCGTCGTTGAGGATCTACACGCCGGAATTGAGGGTCAGGAGATCCTGAAGGGTGTGAATCTAACCGTAAACCGGGGCGAGATCCACGCCATGATGGGGCCGAACGGTTCGGGCAAGAGCACGCTTGCCTATATCATCGCGGGACATCCGAACTACGAGGTCCATTCGGGGCGCGTCACCTACAAGGGTGAAAACGTCCTTGAACTGGGGCCGGATGAGCGAGCCCAGCTCGGACTCTTCCTGGCGTTCCAGTATCCGACCGCGATTCCTGGCGTGACGATGGCCAACTTCCTGCGCGTCGCCGCGAACTCCGTTCGGGCCGCTCGTTCCGAGGCAGGCCAGGACATTGAGGTGTTCACGCCTCGCGAGTTTCGCCGCACCCTCCGGGAACGGATGAAGCCACTCAACATCGACGAGTCGATCGCGACTCGCTACCTGAACGAGGGCTTCTCCGGCGGCGAGAAGAAGCGCGCCGAGATTCTCCAGATGGCGATGATCGAGCCGGAGATGTGCATCATGGACGAGACCGACTCGGGCCTCGACATCGATGCGCTGCGCACGGTCGCCGACGGCGTCAACCAGCTCTTCACCGAGAACATGGGCATGCTGCTCATCACTCACTACCAGCGCATGTTGAACTACATCGAACCTACCTACGTGCATGTGATGATGGACGGTCGCATCGTCCGCTCCGGCGGTCCGGAGGTCGCGGCAGATCTCGAAGAAAAAGGCTACGACTGGCTGAAGGAGAAGGTCACTGCCAGCCCTGCATAGGCGCTGACATGTCGACGCGATCTTTCAGGAAGGAACAATAACGAAAATGGCAACGACAGACCCAACGAAGCGACAACCGCGATTCGATCCGGCCCAGGAGGTCGATGTATCCGACTACCAGTTCGGTTTTCGCGACGAAGAGGACTACTTCTTCAAGTCCGGCAAGGGCCTGAGCGAGGAGGTCGTCCGCAAGATTTCCGAGATGAAGGACGAGCCCGAATGGATGCTCGAGTTCCGTCTGAAGGCGCTCGACTACTTCAACCGCCGGCCGATGCCAGACTGGGGCGCTGATCTCTCGGGCATCAACTTCGACGACATCTTCTATTACATCCGCCCGTCCGAAAAGCAGGGCAAGACCTGGGACGACATTCCTGCTTACATCAAGGAAACGTTCGACAAGCTCGGCATTCCCGAAGCAGAGAAGAAGTACCTGGCCGGCGTCGGCGCACAGTATGAGTCCGAAGTCGTCTACCATTCTCTTCGAGAAGATCTCGAAGAGATGGGCGTCGTCTTCCTCGATATGGACTCCGGACTGCGCGAGTATCCGGAGCTGGTCAAGCAGTACTTCGGCACGATCATCCCGGCGAATGACAACAAGTTCGCCGCGCTGAATTCTGCCGTCTGGTCGGGTGGTTCGTTCGTCTACATCCCCGAGGGCGTGAACGTCGACGTGCCACTTCAAGCCTACTTCCGGATCAACGCCGAGAATATGGGCCAGTTCGAGCGCACGCTGATCATCTGCGAGCCCGGCTCGTACGTCCACTACGTCGAAGGCTGCACCGCGCCGATCTACGACACCAACTCGCTGCACTCGGCAGTCGTCGAGATCATCGTCAAGGACGATGCGCGCTGCCGCTACACGACGATCCAGAACTGGTCGCAGAACGTCTACAACCTGGTGACCAAGCGTGCCGCCGCCTACCGCAACGCGACGATGGAGTGGGTCGACGGCAATCTGGGTTCCAAGGTCACGATGAAGTATCCGGCCGTCATGCTGATGGAGCCGGGCGCGCGAGGCGAGGTCCTCTCGGTCGCGTTCGCCAAGGATGGCATGCATCAGGACGCCGGTTCCAAGATGACCCACGTCGCCCCGAACACGTCGTCACAGATCATTTCGAAGTCAATCTCCAAGGGACACGGCCGATCTTCGTATAGAGGACTGGTCAAGATCCACAAGGGGGCGAAGGGTTCGCGCT
The DNA here is from genome assembly GCA_035512315.1 of Rhodothermales bacterium. Lineage (GTDB taxonomy): Bacteria > Bacteroidota > Rhodothermia > Rhodothermales > DATKEJ01 > DATKEJ01. The sequence goes on from DATKEJ010000032.1 coordinate 2,773, forward strand.
CGAACGTCGTTTGTGACGCATTGCTGATCAATGAGGAGAGCCGGACCGACACCTACCCCTACATGGAGATCGAGGAGGATGACGTCTCGATCGGCCACGAGGCGACCGTCTCGAAGGTCGCCGACGAACAGCTCTTCTACCTCCAGTCTCGCGGCATCTCCGAAGAAGAGGCGATGAGCATGATCGTCAATGGCTTCATCGAACCGATCACCAAGGAACTGCCGCTCGAATACGCGGTCGAGCTCAATCGTCTAATCCAGCTTGAGATGGAAGGATCCGTTGGGTAGGGGATAGGTTATAGGTTACAGGTTATAGGGTACAGCAGACCCCAACACGTCCGATCCCGCACAATTCTGCTATCCCCTGTAACCTAACACCTGTTCCTTATTCTCTACCCCAGGAGGGGGTTTAATGGCTACTGCCGTTCAGGAACGAACCAGAGGATTTACCCGCGAAGCGGTCGAGGAGCTGGCCCGCCGCCGGAACGAGCCCGACTGGCTGAGAACCCGCCGGCTCGCGGCCTGGGAAGCCTACATGGCGATCCCGATGCCGGTCCGCACCGACGAAGAGTGGCGCAGGACCGACATCCGCGACCTGCCGCTCGAAGCCGTCATGCCTTACACACCGGAATTCTCGTCCCGGGTATCGTCCCGTGATGAACTGCCGGCGAGTGTCCAGAATATTCTGAGCGGCGCGCGCGACTTGTCCGGTCTCGTGGTCCAGGAAGATTCATCGATCATCTACCACGAAGCGATGGCTGAGCTGGCCGACCAGGGCGTGATATTTGTCGACTTCGATACCGCAATCGCCGAGCATGCCGATCTCCTCGAGCCGTATCTGATGAGCTCGTCGACCGTCCCGATCAATCACAACAAGTTCGCGGCGCTGCACAGCGCCTTCTGGACGACCGGGGCGTTTCTCTACGTGCCCGGCGATGTTGAAGTTGAACTGCCCTTCGAGGCTATCTCAACAGTGACGCGACCCGGCCTCGCGACGGCGTTCCACACGCTGGTTGTGGCTGGCGAAAACGCTCGCGTCACCTTCGTCGACTACTGCGTCTCCGAGACGCTCTCCGAAGATATCGATGACGAGTCAATCTCGAACAACGTCGTCGAGCTGCACGCTGCGGCCGGCGCGGAGATTCGATACATCCAGATTCAGAACTGGGGCCGTCACGTCTGGAACTTCAACACCCAGCGTGGAAACGTCGCACAGGACGGCGCGATCCGCTCGCTAAACGTCTCACTCGGAGCAGGCTGGAGCAAGAACAGCATCGCCACGACGATGTCCGAAGCCGGCGCGCAGGCAGAGATGCTCGGGCTCTTTTTCACCGACGAGGACCAGTTCCTCGACAACCATACCCATCAGGACCACGATGCGCCCTATGCGATGAGCGACCTGCTGTTCAAGGGCGCGGTCAAAGACCGGTCCCGGGCGGTCTATTCGGGGCTGATTCGCGTCGCCAAGAAGGCGTTCGGCACCGACGCCTACCAGGCAAACCGAAATCTCTCGTTGAGCCCGAACGCCCGCGTCGACACCATGCCGAACCTCGAGATCGGCGCGAACGACGTTCGCTGCACCCACGGCGCAACGGTGTCCCGAATCGAGGACGAGTACCTGTTCTACCTGATGAGCCGCGGCATCTCCCGCACCGAGGCCGAGAAGCTTATGATCGACGGTTTCTTCGCCGAGGTCATCGACCGGGTGCCGATCCCCCAGGTCCAGGAGATCGTTCAGGACGTCATCGATCAGAAGATCGGCTACACGGTCTAATCCAGAGAGCCGAAAAAGCATTCATGAGAGAGCGGTGATCCGTCACCGCTCTCTCATTCATTCTGAGGGCGGCTGGTGATGTTAGTTGGCGGGAATACGGTATGGTCGCCGGATCAGGCCACCTGCTGAACGGTGGCTCCATCTTCGGCGGAGTAGAGAATTCGGGTGACGCCGTTCCGGCGTTTCGCTTCATACATTGCCGTATCCGCGAAGTGAATCAGGTCGTCCGGCTCAGCATCGGACGACCGGCT
>DATKEJ010000033.1:0-3163 GCA_035512315.1 Rhodothermales bacterium
GTTGCCCGCGACGAAGTCGACGTCGCCGTCTCCATCGAGATCGCTCGCCACAATGCGGTTCCACCATCCATGACTCCTCTCGAGTCCGGGCATTTCCTGCCGTTCGAAACCGCTGTCCGTCTGGCGGAGGAACGTAATGGGCATCCATTCGCCGACGAGTACGAGATCGAGCCGGCCGTCTCGGTCGAAGTCCGTCCAGACGGCATCTGTAACCATCCCCACCTTCTCAAGAGCCGGAGCGACCTCGGCGGTCGCGTCCGTGAATCGGCCGCGGCCGTCATTCTCGAGCAGAACGGCACTTGGCGGAAGACCATATTTCCAGGGGACGAGGCGGCTGCCGACGAAGAGGTCGATGTCGCCGTCACCGTCATAGTCGGCGGGTCGCACCACGGATCCGCTCTCATATCGGAGAGGAAGAGGGGACCTCGCGAAGCGCCCGTATCCGTCATTCAGATAAAGACGGTCACTTAGAGCCGGCGCCTTCTCCGAGTATTCGTTGCCGCCGCTCACGACGTAGAGATCGAGGTCGCCATCGCCGTCTGCGTCGAAAAACGCTGCCCCGACATCCTCTGAGATGGCATCTTCACTGAAGACAGGTTGATCGGAGCGCGAAAAGGTCCCATCGGGCCGCTGAAGAAATAGACTGCCCGAAGACTCCTTCGCTCCGCCGATGTAGACGTCCGCCAGCCCGTCACCATTGACGTCGCCCACGGCCGCTCTCGGTCCCTCCGTGGAAAGCAGCTTCAAGAGCAGCGGCTCGCGGTCGAAGTCGACGAAGTCGTTTTCGCGATGGACGAAATCAAGTCCCGAAACGGGCGTTAGATCTTCGAACATCGAGGCCGGAGGCACCGAGTCCGACACGGTGCGGAACGCGTGACCTGCTTCGGCCTGCCTGAATGTCTGCGTGGTGTTCGCCGGGACCTCCTTCCGCACCTCCGACCGTCCATTGGGCCATCGCACCGCCACGCTTACCGTATCCGCATGGCCGAGACCGGCGATGAGAGTATGGTCGACGGACGACTGAAAGCCACGAGTGGGATGCTGCTCCAGATAAATGAGTCGGCCATCGGCGTCGACAGACACGCTTGCTCCGATACCGAAGCGGTTTGCGCCCTCCCCCTCCAGCCGAATCCGAAGAAAATGGAACGAATCGCCGCCACCGGGCCCGATGAACTCATTTCTGTAGATGAAGCTCGCCTGATTCACGTTGTTGACGACGAGGTCGAGATCGCCGTCGCCGTCCAGATCGCCGTAGGCTGCGCCGTTCGAAAAACCGGGTTGTGCGAGTCCGAACTCTGCGGCGCGATCCGTGAAGTTCATTTCGCCGTCGTTGTGGAATAAATGGTTGGCCAGGCGGTGAGAAGGAATGCTGTCGGTTAGCTGAGTGAAATCAATGCCACGCCCCGGCCGGGACATTGCTCGAGCATTGTCTTCATCCGCGAGGAATTCAATGAAATCCTGATCCGTGACGTCGCGAAACACCCCGTTGGTGACAAAGATGTCCTTGGATCCGTCGAGATCGAAGTCGGCGAGAAGGGTGCCCCAGCTCCAGTCGGTGGCTTCGACGCCGGCCATCTGGCCGATTTCGGTAAACGAGCCGCCGTCGTTTCGCTGAAGCGTGTTGCGCATGAACTGATGGTAGAACCCGCTCTCTACCTTCAGCCGGTAGACACCCCAGGATTCGAAGGTCGAGGTCATTTTGAGCCGTGCGTCGGACGATGGCAGCATGTCGGTAACGAAGATCTCAGGATACCCGTCGTTATTGAGATCGGCCGCATCGGCACCCATCGATGAGAGGCTCGTCTGACGGATGGCTTGCTCGAGGCTTTCCTCGAAGGTCCCGTCCCCGCGATTGACGTAGAGGTAGTCGCGCTCGAAAAAGTCGTTTGAGACGTAGATATCCGGACGGTTGTCCCGATTCACATCACAGATCGTAACGTCGAGTCCGAAGGCAATCTCGCTGCCGTAGACACCTGCCTCTTCGCTCACGTCCGTGAAGTGTTCGCCGTCGTTTCGGTAGAGGCGGTCGCCTCCGTAGGTATCACGAACGTTGCGCGTGTTGCGCAGGCCGAAGCTGGTTACGGGACGAGGAGAGTTGTTAACGACATACAGGTCGAGATCGCCGTCGCCGTCGTAGTCGAAGAAGGCACCCTGCACCGAATACCCTCTGTCTGCAATTCCATATTGCTCGGCGGATTCCGTAAACCGCGGTATGCCGTTAGCGTCTACGCCATCGTTTATGAACAACTCGTTGGCGCGCTCCTCCGGACCTACCAGGCCGGCGTTCGAGACATACAGGTCCAGAAGGCCGTCGCCGTTCACGTCCGCGGCGGTAACGCCGGTCGTCCATCTACCGCGCCCTGCCACCCTTGCCGCTGTAGTCACATCCCGAAACCTGAAATCGCCTTCGTTGAGGTAGAGGCGGTTGGGCTCCTGGTTGGCCGTGAAATAGAGGTCGGGCAGGCCGTCGTTGTTCAGATCCGCGATGGCGATGCCCCCTCCATTGTGGTAGTTCCGGTAGGTGAAGACGTTGAAGTCCTGCGTTTCATGCAGCGTATTCTCGAAATCGACGCCCGTGTATTCAGCGGGCATGAGGGTGAAGCGGTTCTCCACCGGAACGGATTCGAGGCGGCTTTTCGTGCATGCTCCAAGGAAGGAGCACACGATGAGGAGAGGGGCGAGGGATCGCACGATAAGATACTTCGGAGGCGGACGGGCTAGCGGATAGCTCTCGGGGTCGTTCAAGTTCCCGGATTGGATGAGACAAGAAAGCCCCGCCCATGGATCGAGCGAGGCTTCTTGTGCAAGCAGCGGGTTAGGATTTGTGTTGTTCTATTCCGGATCAGTACCCGGGGTTCTGGACGAGTGCGTTATTCGACTGGAGCTGCGACTGCGGAACGGGCATCAGCACGCGAAAAGCCTCGCTCGGCTGTTTCTCGGGCCAGGCGCCGGACGTAAACGTGCCGAAGCGGATCTGATCCTGCCGGCGCTTGGCCTCGTAGATTAACTCGTGCAACCGCTCCAGCAGGATCTGATCGCGGAAGGAAGCCTGGTTGAAGTCAGCCGCGCTGAGGCCGGCCACGTTTGACCGGTTTCGAATCACGTTGATGGCCGACACGGCCTCCGGGGTCCGCCCCAGCTCGTTCAACGCTTCCGCCCTGAT
>DATKEJ010000034.1:0-7849 GCA_035512315.1 Rhodothermales bacterium
GATTCTTCAACGCGGTCAACATTGGCTCGTCGGACACCGACTTTCTCGACGAGGAGGGCGACGTGCAGATTCTCTTCGACGATCCGTACGGAGGAGTCCTGCCGTCATACAATCGGCTTGACGTCACGCTCGAGCGGCGAATCGAAACGCCGCGGTTTGTCGGCACGGTTCAACTTGGTCTTTTGAACGCGTACGATCGCAGCAACGTGTTCTATTTCGACCTCTTTGCGACGCGACGCGTCGATCAACTGCCGCTCGTTCCGATGATCGGCATCAAGGCTGAACTGAGATAGATGGCTTTCGAATGGCTACACAGTCGCGCCGCGGCATTGAGTGTCGTCCTCGCGGCCCTGTCACTCGGGGCCTGTGACAATTCCATCGATCCCTTTTCGGAGTCGACGCGCTACTACGCCATTTTCGGGTTCCTGGATGCGGACAGAGACTCCCAGTTCGTGCGTATCGAGCCGACGCGGAGCAACAGGGAGGCGGGCCCCGTTGAGTACGACGTGGAATCGGTGATCACCACTGACCTCACATCGGGCGAAATCGTCGTCTGGAGAGACTCGCTCGTTGAGCTGGAGGAGGGGGGCGTCGGGCTAGTTTACTACGCATCGTTTCGACCGCAACGAGGGGGGAGGTATCGGATCGAGGTCGCGCGATCAGACGGCGCCACGACGTCGGCAGAGACGACCATCCCCGACATGCCGGCCTTGTCGGTTCGCAGACCGAACCGTTCGTTTCTGGGCAGCCTCGAGCAGGGACTCCTGTTCGACCGGGTCGTCAGGCGACCTGAGCAGGTCGTCGTGAACTATGCCGTGACGTTCGGCACCCGGACCGATCCACTTGACGTCAAGCTCGTCTACAACCCCCCGGGCGTGCCTGAAGGCGACGGGTGGCGAATCATCGTCCGCCTGACGCGTGACAAAGCGACGGTTTTCCAGCGCCTCTCGCTCACTGCCAATGATGGGGTGGCGCTCCACACGTTGTCGATTGACCTGCGCCTATTGAGCGATGATTGGCCGCTCACCGATCCTGGACTGACGGAGACCAACGTGACGAACGGCTTCGGCTTCTTTGGATCTGCGGCTACCCATCACGCGTCGTGGGTGCTCGACTCGCTCTTCGTGGCTGAGCTCGGGTTCATCAACAGGCAGGACGCCCTAGGCAATGCGCAGTAACGGTCGCGCGACTGCGTCGAGCAAGCATCAGAAAGACCTGTCGGTCATCGCACTCATCATCCCGGCACAGAATGAAGAAGCGTCGATTGGAATGGTCGTGTCCGAACTTCCGTCTGGACTCCTTCGCGACGTGATCGTGGTCGACAACGGGTCGACCGACTCGACTGCCGATGCTGCTCGGGCTGCCGGTGCAACGGTCCTGAGCGAACCCAGAGCCGGGTACGGATGGGCCTGTCTGAGGGGGATCGATTACCTCGCCCAGAACCCGCCCGACGTCGTCGTTTTCATGGATGGCGACCGCAGTGACTATCCGTCCGACTTGCCCGCTGTCGTTCGCCCGATCGTCGACAATGAGGCGGATTTGGTGATCGGCTCGCGGACGATTGGCAGGAGAGAGCGCGGAGCCCTTTTGCCTCAAGCGGTCGTTGGCAACCGCTTCGCCTGTGCAGTTATCCGTTCGGTTTCCGGAGTTCGATTCACGGACTTGGGGCCGTTCCGGGCGATCAGGTACTCCGACCTCGTGGCGCTGGATCTCAAAGAGATGCGCTACGGTTGGACCGTCGAGATGCAGATTAAGGCAGTCAAAAAAGGACTGCGGTGCGTGGAAGTCCCGGTATCCTACCGCAAGCGCATCGGCCGTTCGAAGGTCACTGGGACGGTGTCGGGTACGATCAAGGCCTCGGCCCGGATACTGTGGGTGCTGGCGCGGTATGCTTTCGGAAGCGGGTGAGACGATGGACATGGTCCCCCGCTCGAGGGGGCGGCTGAAGCGACCTCTGCTGGATTACAACGCGGCGCCGAGGAGTCGGACAGAGCGGAAGCCGGGGGAGGTTACTCTTGCAGCGCCTGCGGCAACCCACAATTGCCCGGGCGCCGTTACCGCGCGCTGAAGCACGGGGTGGCTGTCCGCCGAATTATCAGCTGCGCCTGGAACGTATTCGGCGAGTGAGGAGATATAATGTTATACTATCAGCTGCGATCAACGTCAAACAGCAAGGGCATGCATCATCAGATCTGGTTTAACGGCCGGCTCATCCCGTTCGAGGAGGCTTCCGTCCACGTCCTCTCCCACGTGCTGCACTACGGTTCATCCGTCTTCGAAGGCATTCGGTGCTATGAGACCGAACAGGGTTCCGGCATCTTCAGACTGCATGAACACATGCGCAGGCTCTATGACTCGGGGAAAATTTACCGGATGGACGTTCCGTACACACAGGAGGAGCTTGAGAACGCCATTCTCGAGACTATCCAGGAAAGCGGTTTGCGCTCCTGCTACATTCGGCCGGTGATATTTCGCGGCCAGGGATCGCTCGGCGTCAATCCGCTCAAGAGCTCAGTCGAAGTTTTCATCGCCGTCTGGGAGTGGGGCTCGTACCTGGGTCCTGATGCCTTGGAGAACGGTGTCGAGGTCCAGGTGTCTTCCTGGCGACGCATGGCGCCAAACACCTTCCCGGCGATGGCGAAAGCGGGCGGCAACTACCTGAACGCAGGTCTGGTCAAGATGGATGCCGTGCTCAACGGTTTCTCCGAAGGCATCATGCTGAGCGTCGACGGATACGTGGCCGAGGGAAGCGGCGAGAACCTGTTTCTGGTTCGCGACGGCAGGATCTACACGGCGCCCACGGCACTCTCGATTCTTCCTGGAATTACGAGAGACTCGATCATCACCATCGCGCGCGACCGCGGATACGAAGTCGTCGAGCGCTCGATTCCGAGAGAGGCACTGATTATCGCCGACGAACTCTTCTTCACCGGCACGGCCGCGGAGATTACTCCGATCCGAAGCGTCGACCACTACACGATTGGTTCAGGGTCGCGAGGCCCCATCACGAAGGAGCTTCAGGACGCGTTCTTCGACGTGGTGAAGGCCGGGAACGATCCGTACGGGTGGCTCACGGAGGTTCCGGTTCGGGTCGAGGCGCTGGCCGGGGAATAGGGTGGCGACACCGTCATCCCGGCGACACCGTCATCCCGGATCAAGTCCGGGATGACCCCTCCGACCTAGGTCAGATCCTCGTCGTCCATCGGATCGATCGACGACAGCATAGATCCCATCAGGTCGGTGTACGAGGCCCGCCCGTCCAGTCTATCCTTGCCAATGAGCGAGTGCTGGTGGAGGGCCTCGAGCACGAACTCCATCGCAGAGGCGTGCTCTTCTCGCGAGCGGATGGCGATGAACTCTTCGGCCAGGCTTGCAAGGCCGGGCACGGCGCCGAGTACGCCCTCGAAGTCTCGAAGGGACAAATCCGATCTCAACTCGAGCTTGTTTCCCTGTGCAAACCAGGCGAGAATGCCTGAGTACCGCGATCTCTCGGCTCCTCTTTTGCCCGGAGAGGGAAAGTGCTTCTCGAAAATCGTCTTGATCGCCAGGCCGGTCAGCACCCGCGCCACGTTCTGCGCTCCCTCCTGCTCGCCCTCGTAGACCAACTCCACTTTTCCCGTGATCGCGGGCTCGACGAACTGCAGGTCGGAGATCCGGACGCACGTGGATTCCTCGCCACACGCCAGGGTCCGCCGCTCCGCCGCCGAGATGAGATCCTCGAGGGCCGACCTCGTCAACCGTACCGAGACACCGGACTTCTGGTCCACGTAGTCGCTCTGCCTTGCCTCGAACGCTATCTGCTCTATGATCTCTCGGAAATAATCCGGAACCACGACGTCAACGGGCCCGCCCCGGTCTTCCCAGGCTTCCTGTTTCGTGATGTCGATTCCGATCTCGATGGAGCGAGGATAGTGGGTGATGATCTGACTGTCGATTCGGTCTTTGAGCGGCGTGATGATGTTGCCACGGTTGGTGTAGTCCTCAGGATTCGCCGTGAAGACGAGGAGCAGGTCGAGTGGAATGCGCACCGCAAAGCCCCGAATCTGGATATCCTGCTCCTCGAGCACGTTCAGAAGCCCGACCTGAATTCTCGGACGCAGGTCCGGCAATTCGTTGACGGCGAATATTCCCCGATTCGTTCGCGGGATGATGCCGAAATGGATGACTTCCTCATCGGCGTACGTGAGCTTGCGCGTCGCCGCCTTGATCGGGTCGATGTCACCGATCAGATCGGCAATCGTCGTGTCGGGTGTCGCAAGCTTCTCGCCGAAGCGGCGAGATCGATGCAGCCAGTCGATGGGCGTGCTGTCCCCCATCTCCGCGACCATCTCCCGCGCCTTCCTCGAGACCGGGGCGAACGGGTCGTCGTTCAGCTCGGTCCCCCGAACGACCGGTATATACTCATCGAGCAAATGCGGAAGCATGCGGATGAGCCTGCTCTTTGCCTGGCCGCGCAGCCCCAGAAGGATAAAGTCGTGCCGCGCGAGGATCGCGTTCTGTATCTCCGGGATGACCGAGTCATCGAAACCAAGAATGCCCGGAAACACCGGTTCTCCCGCACGGATTCGGGTGATGAGATTCCGACGAAGCTCGTCTTTGACTGAGACCGACTTGTAACCCTGTGCCTTCAGATCGCCGAGTGTCACTGCTCCGGTCGGAATTGAATGCGCGGTGTTAGCCATGTGGACTGGTGAGGTTGCGGGGCGGGTACGAACCGGATCCGGGCCGACCCGGTTCCCACTGCGAGCGGCCGAGTCAATCGGACCCGGAGGCTGGGAATGCAAATCGATCGAGCCGCGATGCATATCGCAGCGAAAGCGGTCCGTAGACCGAGCTGACCGAAGCGACGATGGCATACGACGAGTCCCCCTCGCTCCAGACCACGAGGCCGACCGGTGTGAAGCCGCTCGGTTCCGGCTCTTCGAACTGCAGCACGCGAACGAGGCGCCCATTCGGATCGAACACGTCGAGCCGCAGTATGCCAGGTCGGACGTTGATGACATACAGATGGTCCTGCGCGACGTGCACCCCGCTGATCATGAGGGGCGGCTCGTCGACGGACCCAAGGGCATACGCACGCCCCCGTGCCAGCATGGGCGAGTCGAAGCCAGTCAACCGCATTGAATCCAGCCCGCTCGCCGGATCGAACGTGTACACGATTGGCCGGTACGAGGAGAAACTGGCCAATTTTCCTCTCCAAGGCTTGAGTACGCCGTGATGGTACCAGGTTGGTCCGGGCAGCGCGGCGACCGTCTCGACTGACGGCCCTGTCAGCCTGTAGATTACGGCTCCTGGTCCGGCGACGTCTTTCAGGTACGCGACTCCATCGAGAATCGAAACCTGTCTTGGTAGCGCCGCGGTCTCGGAGAGCGGCGGGGGCAAGGCGAGACCGATGGTCGTATCGAAAACCGAGACCAATCGATTCAGACCCGCGTCGTAGACGGCGACCGTGTCGCTCCGCCCTCCCACGAGGTACGGGAAAGCGAAACCTGTCATTGGATCGAGCTCGGCGCCACCGAGAGTGAACCGCCGGATCGTATGCCGGCCGAGGTCGCTGACCCAGACGACCGTGTCGCTGCCAAAGAGGATCGAGCTGAGATAAGAATCCTCACCCCCGTCCAGCCGGTAATTCAGGATGAGCGTATCCGGCGAGATGGCCTGGGCGATGCTCCGAGAGAGCGAGTCCGCCGGGAAAAGCTCTTTCGGTTCGCTCTTGCGTCCGAACGGACTGCATCCCGACAGCGTAGCGCACGCGATGAAAAGCAGGGCGTTTCCGCGAGAGATCAAGACGTGCGTCCCAGCTTCATGCTCAACTCGATCACCTGTCCCTCGCGAACGACGCTGAACTTGATTCGCTCGCCCGGCCTGAATTCACTCAATAGGGCGCGGGCATTGGCCAGATCCGTCGCCGGATCGCCGCTGATCGCGACGATGACGTCGTACGGCTGAAACCCCGCCTCTTCGGCAGGCGACCCCGGGTCGACCCGGTCAACGAGAACGCCCTGCGTGTTTCGAAGCCGGAGAGCGTGCGCCACGCGCTGACTGACCCCTTTCACTACGAGTCCGGTGTAGATCGATCGATCCACGGTGCCGTTCATGCGCAGCTCTTCGACGATGCGGGAGACTTTGTCCGCCGGAACGGCAAAGCCGATCCCGTCGGAGCCGCCGCCCCGGCTGTAAATGAACGTGTTGACGCCGATCACTTCCCCGAGCGCATTGACCAGAGGACCTCCCGAGTTGCCTTGATTGATCGCGGCGTCCGTTTGAATCATGTTCCTGTAAAGCCTCCCCTCACGCGGGCGGAAGTCGCGTCCCACTGCGCTGACGACGCCGACGGTGACGCTCGGGTCGGCGGCCTCGAAGAGACCGAATGGGTTTCCGAGCGCGATGACCCACTCTCCCACGATCGGCGCTTCCTCTTTGGCGAATGCCAGGAATGGAAGCGGAGTCTCTGGCTCGACTTTTATGAGCGAGATGTCACTCACGGGATCGGAGCCAATGAGCTGCGCCTTGAGGGTCGAGCCGTCCGGGAACGCGACGATGATTTCGGTGGCGGCGCCGGCGACATGATCGTTGGTCACGATATAACCGTCGGGCGAAACGACGAAGCCGGAGCCGAAGGAGTGGATCTCACGCTCTACGACTCTGCTCTGCCGCCTCCCGAAGAAGTACTCGAAGAACGGGTCGCTGAAAGGATCCTGATACTGGAGTTGCTGGACGCCGGTTACGTTTACGCTGACGACAGCGGGCGCCACAACCTGGACGGCACGCGTTATGGCCGTCTGACGGGAAAGCATAATCGAATCGTCGAGCTCGACCGTGTCGTCGACGGCGACCCGCTGGGCCTGACCCGGCTGCTCGAGCGACTGCTGCGACTGGGCGCTCTGATTGCAAGCAGCCAGTACAATGACGAGCAGGATGGGGAATGGAAATCGCTTCATGACTCCGAATTATGTTTGCGACGTGTGATACGAGGCGCCTGATGAGCGGTTTCTTTTTCTGGATCCGGCCGAGCCAGGACCCAAGTTTCCGCAGTATTATGAAGGCGTCATGTGGTGACGTCGGGCCCTCTGATGACTGAAAACGGACGCATACCGGCATTTCTCGACCTTTCGGACGTCCACGCCGACGATCCGATCGAGCGGGCGTTCACGATCCCGGCCTCGTGGTACACCTCGACCGAGGCCGCGGAGTTCGAGAAGGAGGCGGTTTTCGCCTCAAGCTGGCAGCTCGTCGCCCATGCCGACAGGGTCAGCGCGCCCGGCAGCGTTTTCGAGACGGCGGCCGCCGGAAATCCCCTCCTGCTGGTGCGCGATACCGACGGCGCCCTGAGGGCGTTCTACAACGTCTGTAGGCATCGAGGCGGCCCTATCGCCCCCTGCCCTGGTTCCAGTACGATGCTTCAATGCCGATACCATGGATGGACGTATCGCCTGGACGGTTCTCTCCGCGGTGTTCCCCGATTCAACAGGGCAGAGCTTTTCGACAAGAGGGAATACGGTCTCGTTTCAACCAGACTGGAACAGTGGCAGGATTTTCTGTTCGTGAACCTCGACGGGGCGGCGCCACCGCTCGAGGAGTACTTCGCGGGGATCGTTGACCGCATGCAGCCCACGTCTATTGCCGGCCTTCAGTTCCACTCTCGAGTCACGTATGACGTTGCCTGTAATTGGAAGGTGTACGTCGACAATTTCCTCGAAGGTTATCACCTCCCGTATGTCCACCCCGAGCTTTGCGACATCCTCGATCTACATGCGTACAAGACGGAGCTCGCCCCGTACTACTCGCTCCAGCACAGTCCGATCGACGCGGCGTCGAACCCCTACCATGTGGAGCGCGGCGACGCCTT
>DATKEJ010000035.1:0-4774 GCA_035512315.1 Rhodothermales bacterium
CTGCTACCCGGCGATCGCGTCGACGTGGTTGCAGCGTATCGGATCAAGAACGCCCCGGGCCTGGCGGAAAACGAATATATCTTACGGATAGAAACCTTTCTACAGAACGTAGAGGTACTCTCGGTGGCGCAATCAGCACAACAGGCTTCCGCGGGTTTGAAGACCGACACAGTCGGTGAAGGTGAAGGGGAGACCTACTACAGTGGTCGACTTCCCGACGACCTTGAGGACCAACCCGGAGCAATTTCAGTCACCGTGGCGCTGAGTCCGGATGAGGTGGCGGCGGTCGTATCCATGCAGCAGAGGGCCGATAAGGTGTGGCTGACCGAGCGTGCCTTCGGCGATACGACGGTGGTAGACCTCACTCCGCACGAAGTAGTGCTGGTCGAATAGCAGTTCCTGGATAACGAGAGGGTAAGAACACATGGCTAGAGTTCCGGAAGTCCTGGTCGTCGACCAGGACCCACAGGCTCGCTTCGAGGTGAAGCAGTTGGTGCGACAGGCTCAGCTTGGCTTCTCCGGGGAAGCCGGACTTGGGACCGAGGCTGTTTCGCTGGCGAGTGAGGCCAAGCCAGACGTAATCATCTGCGGCATAAGCAAACCGCCAGAACGATCGCTTCAGACGATCGAAGCCCTGCTTGACGTGCTCCCGGAGACTCCGATCATTGCCTATGCCCACGAGGAGGAAGTGGATGTGGTCCGCCAGGCGATGCTTGCGGGCGCTCGGGACTTCCTCCAGATTCCGGCTGAGGTCGATCGCCTCGTCGAGTCGATCCGTTCGGTCCTGGAGTCCGAGGAGCGGAAGCGGCTGCGGTTGTCTGGACAAGCGAAGGGGATCGGCCCGAAGGGGCTAGTGATCGCCGTGTTCGGGGCCAAGGGCGGTGTGGGTAAGACAACCATCGCGACGAACCTCGGCCTCGCCCTGGCAGGCAGTCTTGGCCAATCGGTTGTGCTGGTGGACGGAGACAATAGCTTCGGCGATGTGGCCTCAATGCTCGACATGAGGCCAGAACGCAGCATCGTCGACTTCATCAAGGACGCGGACAAGATTGACCGGTCTAACGTCACCGAATACCTGATGCGCCACCCGAGTGGGCTCTGGATACTGCCGGCGCCTCGTGAAAGCTTGCAGTGGCGGTCCATCGCGCCTGACAACTTCCGGAAGATGCTCGGTATTGTCGCTCGACGTTTTGACATCGTGCTTATCGATACAGCCTCCATACTGAGCGACCTATCGCTGGCCATTCTCGACGAGGCGAACATGGTCCTCTGGATAACATCGACAGACTTCTCCAGCATCAATAATTCGCTACTCGGCCTCGAGGCACTGCAGCAGATCTCTTACCCCGAAAGTCGCATCCGCCTGGTCCTGAACGTCACATCGTCAGACGACGGTGTGCGGCCGGCCAAGATTGAAGAGGTCCTGAAGAGGCAGTTCTTCTGGTCGATCCCGTACGACCGCGAGATCCGAACGGGTGCACAAGTAGGAAACCCAGCCGTGCTGGCAAGCCCGGAGGGAAACGGCGCCCGCACACTCGTGAGATTGGCAGAAGCCGTAACCGGCGGAAGCGCCGTCCAGGCTCCTAAGCCGACCAAGACATCGCGATGGTTCAAGCGAAAGGAAACTGTGCCTGAGCCGATTATCGAGCCTGAGGGGGGTTAGACCATGTGGCAGAAGCAGCAGCAAGACGCAAGAGACGAGGAATGGGTGCTCCCATTCCGTCTGACCGACGAGGTTGCAGTAGATGAATTTGCGCCCCTTTCCCGGGAAGACGAAGAGGTGGTGCAGAAGGTACACACCAGGGTCATTCACGATATGGACCTCTCGGCCGTCGAACGGCTGGGTCCCGAGCGCGGCCGGGAAGCCGTAGAGCAGGGTGTGCGCACGCTAGTGGCTGACATTGCGCCGCAGCTGTACGGCGAGCGCAAGGAGATGGTTATCCGCCGAGTCATCGACGATGCAGTCGGACTGGGGCCCCTCGAGCCGTTGATCCAGGACAAGACGATCTCAGAAGTGATGGTTAACGCACCGGACGAGGTCTATTTCGAGCGTGACGGAATTATCTACCTGTCTGCGCTTCGCTTTCGGAACGTCGATCACATCATGCTGGTGATCGACCGTATCATCGCTCCCCTGGGGCGCCGCGTAGACGAGTCGTCGCCGTTCGTGGACGCCCGGCTACCGGATGGATCACGCGTGAACATCATCATCCCGCCGCTCATACCGCGTTCACCGGTCATCACGATTCGAAAGTTCCGACCGGACAAGTATGACGTTGAAGACCTGGTCGCTAACGGCACGTTGACCCCCGAGGTATCCGAGTTCTTGCGAGCAGGCGTGAAACTGCGGCTGAACATCGTGATCTCCGGAGGAACAGGAACCGGCAAGACGACAGTGCTCAATGCGCTATCGGCGTTCATTCCCGAACGAGAGCGAATCGTGACGATCGAAGACCCGATCGAGCTCAAGCTCCAGCAGCGACATGTGCTCAGCGCCGAAGCCCGTCCGCCGAACATCGAGGGGAAAAACGAGGTCACACAACGAGACCTGCTCCGTAACACGCTGAGGATGCGCCCGGACCGCATCGTCGTAGGAGAGGTCAGAGGCCCCGAGGCTTTCGACATGATGCAGGCGATGAACACGGGACACGAGGGTTCGTTGACGACTGTTCACGCGAACTCAGCACGCGACGCACTGGCTCGTATCGAGAACATGGTCTTGATGGCCGGGTTTGACCTTCCGGCGCGCGCCATTCGCGAGCAGATGGCGGCAGCCTTCCACCTGGTGATTCAGTTGGCTCGCTTTGCTGACGGCACACGCCGGATCGTCGCAATCAGTGAGGTCGTCGGTATGGAAGAATCGACCGTCACAATGCAGGACCTGTTCCTGTTCGAGACCACGTCGATCGCCGAGGACGGACGCATCATCGGCGAACTCGTGAGCACTGGCATCGTCCCCACGTTCGCAGACCGATTTGCCAAGGCAGGTGTGCCTATGGAGTCGATTCTGCCGAACGTAGGAAGGTGGGCGTGATGGGGATCGAGTTGGTCGCGGCTGTACTTGCGTTCGTCGCGGTCACCGCTTTGGTCCTGGCGCTCTCAAGCAATTCGCCATCTCGGCGCATCGAGTCCAGGCTGTCCCGGCTTGATCGAACCCTTGAGACAACGCCAGTCGAGAGCGTACTGCGAACGGACACCGGAACATTCCCACTCCTTCGCCGAATAGTGAGCGGCAACGCCTGGTCAGAGCGAACTGCAAGAGACCTGGCTCAAGCAGGATGGGGCCTGAAGGTCAGCGAGTACTTCTTGATCCGGCTGTTTGCCGCCGTGGGCCTCGGCTTTGGATCCCTTCTGCTCATGGGCACAGGGGCGGGGAGCGTGCTCGTGGCGCTGGTCCTCGGTGGGGTTGGATTCATGTTGCCAGCCCTCGTCCTTCACTATTACAGATCGAAGAGGCAACGCGCGATCACGGCTCAACTTGCCGAGATGCTGTCGCTGCTCTCCAATTCGCTGCGCTCCGGCTTCGCGTTCACGCAGTCAGTCGAGCTTGCTGTCAAACAGTTGGATGCGCCAATCACAGACGAACTCGCGCGATTCCTGCATGACATCTCGCTGGGGGCGCCTACAGACGCGGCGCTCCAGGCCATGGCCGACCGAAGTGGCAGTTACGACCTGGACATGATGGTGTCCAGCATCATGATTCAACGGAACACCGGCGGCAACCTATCGGAGATACTGGACAATGTTGCCGATACGATTCGTGAGCGGGAGCGGTTGCAGGGCGAGATTCGAGCCCTAACGTCCTCACAAAGGTTCACAGGAATGGTGCTTTCGGTTTATCCCATCGCCCTCGGCCTGCTTTTCTTTGCATTGGCACCGGAAACATGGAAGATTCTGTTCGAATCTGAGCTGGGACGGATTCTGCTGGTATCAGCCGCTGGATTGCAGATAATGGGCATGGTCACGATCCGCCGAATCCTGGCCCTGGAAGTGTAGGGAATAGACGATGTTGCCACTTGTTGCCGCCGCCGCTGCCTTCGTCGCCATCAGTTCACTGTTGGCCTGGTTCGGTGGCGCCCTGCGAAATCCCGTGGAAGCCCGGATATCTCGCCTCGCGCCAGCCGGATCAAGCACGGCGATGAAGGCTCCATTCTCGGACCGTGTGTTCATCCCAGTTCTAGACGGGTTCACGAACGGACTGATCCAATTGCTCCCTCATCGATTCGTCGCCCGTGTGAGCCAGAACTTAGTGGCCGCCGGCTCGCCGATGACCACGCAGGCGTTCTTTACGCTCGTGTTGGCACTAGCGGTCTTCTTTCCGGTTGCTGGCCTGTACCTTCTGGCTAATGCTTCGGACGGGCTGGCCGGCTGGATGATTATTGTTGCGGCGTGGCTGGCGTTTGGCGGTTTCATGGTGCCCTACATGTGGCTGCGCCGCAGAGTCCGGCTTCGCAAACTTACGATCTGGAAGCGGCTTGCGGACGTGTTTGATATGGTCACGGTCTGCGTGGAAGCAGGTCTTGGGTTGGATGCGGCGCTCCGCCAGGTCTCGACCAAACTAAAGGGCCCGCTATCAGACGAAATATCGCTGATGCTGCGCCAGGTGGGCATGGGCCGTCCCCGGCGAGAAGCGCTAGAAGACCTTGCGATTCGGGTTGATGTGCCCGAGGTGACGACCTTCGTTCACGCTGTCATCCAGGCGGAGCAATTGGGCACGAGCCTCGGCCGAGTCCTCCGAGCGCAGAGCATCACGCTTCGCGTCCACCGACGACAG
>DATKEJ010000036.1:0-5514 GCA_035512315.1 Rhodothermales bacterium
TTGCCAGCAGCCGCGAAACCACGGAGCGCGTGTTTCGTGCTCAGCAAGT
Organism: Rhodothermales bacterium; assembly: GCA_035512315.1. Classification (GTDB taxonomy): domain Bacteria; phylum Bacteroidota; class Rhodothermia; order Rhodothermales; family DATKEJ01; genus DATKEJ01. Next base: position 50 of record DATKEJ010000036.1, read on the forward strand.
GCAGGACGACCTCGCGAGGCTGCTCGCCCGAATGCAGGACGTCGAGAGCGGCTCGCGCAGCTTCGCCGTCACGGGTGAGCCTGCGTTTCTCGCACCCTTTGAGGCGAGCCTGAAACCAGCTGTCGAACACGTCCGCAAACTGCAACAGATGAATCTCCCCTCCGACCAGTCGGAGGCTCTCGGCGCGTTAGAGCCGCTCATCACTCAGAGGATTGCCACCGCGACGAGGTTGGTCGAGTTGCGCAAAAAGGTGGGATTCGAGGCCGCCAGAACGGAAGTGCTCTCCGGCAGCGGCCAGGCGGCCATGGACGAGATTCGCTCACTCATTGCGCGGATGGACGCCGCAGAACAGGCCCAGCAGGATCACTGGGCGGCGGAATCCCGGCGCGATGCCGGGATCGCCACGGCGCTGTCTACCGGTAGTACCGGCCTAGGCGTTGCGCTCATCCTCGGGATGTTCTTCCTCACCGTGCGGGAGAACCGGCTCCGCGAGCAGATGGCAGCGGCTGTCGCTCACGCGAACCAGCGCTTGCAGGGTGTACTCGCCGCCGCAACCGAGCTTGCCATCATCAGCACCAATGAGGATGGCGTGATTCAAGTGTTCAATACGGGAGCCGAGCGCATGCTCGGGTATCGTGCGGAGGAAATTGTCGGTAAGGTGACGCCACAGATCTTTCATCTTGGCGACGAAGTGCGGCAGCGCGGCGAGGAGCTCGCCCGCCAGTCCGGCCATCCTGTCGAAGCCTTCAACGTGTTTGTTCACGAGGCCCGACAGGGTCGGCACGACACCCGCGAATGGACGTATGTTCGGAAGGACGGCACGCATCTGACTGTCCGTTTGGTCGTGACGCCGGTGCGCGATGGCTCGGGAAGCATCTCCGGTTTTCTGGGCGTCGCTCAGGACGTTACCGGGCTCAAACAGGCGGAAGCTCAGCGGGACCGCTTCTTCGACCTCTCCCTCGACATGTTGTGCATCGCTGGCACGGACGGGTATTTCAAACGAGTGAATCCCGCATTCAACTACCTCGGGTACAGCACCGAGGAATTGCTCGCGCGCCCGTTTCTCGATTTCGTTCACCCGGACGATCGCGAGGCGACGGTGGCCGAGGTCGAAAAGCTCCGCGGCGGCCTGCCGACCGTCGACTTCGAAAACCGCTATCGGTGCCAAGACGGCTCGTGGCGCTGGCTGTCGTGGAGGACTCAACCCGTCGTCGAAGAAAACCTGTTGTACGCGACCGCACGCGACATCACCGAGCGCAAGGTGGCCGAGCAGAGTCTGCGCGAAGCCAACGCATTCCTCGATTCCGTGATCGAGAACATCCCCAATATGGTGTTCATCAAGGACGCGACCGATCTTCGGTTTGTCCGGTTCAACCGTGCCGGCGAGATGCTGCTCGGCCGAGGTCGCGAACAGTTGGTCGGTCGCAACGATTACGATTTCTTTCCCAAAGAGGAAGCGGACTTCTTCACGGCGAAGGATCGGGAGGTGTTGGCCGGCGGCCAACTTGTGGACATTCCCCAGGAGCGGATCGACGTCGAAGGCGGGATGACTCGGATTCTGCACACGAAGAAGCTTCCGGTACTGGACGAGACAGGTCGGCCGAAGTATCTGCTCGGCATCTCCGAAGACATCACAGAGCGCACGCAAGCCGAGGCCGCGATTCGAGACCTCAATCGTGAATTGCGCCTGCACGCCCTGCAGCTTGCCGAGGCCAACAAGGAACTGGAATCGTTTTCGTACTCCGTGTCGCACGACCTGCGCGCACCCCTCCGCCACATTCAAGGGTATGTGGAGATGCTGCAACGGGCGACCGACGGCCAACTCTCGGAGAAGGCTCAGCGTTACCTGAGAACCATCTTGGATGCGGGCACCGAGATGGGCCAGCTCATTGACGATCTGCTGGCGTTTTCACGAATGGGACGGACCGCATTGGCAGAGTCCTGTGTCGACTTGGGGAAACTGGTTGACGACACGCTCCGCGGCCTGGACATGTCGAGGAAGGATCGCACCATCGTCTGGGAGGTCTCGACGTTGCCACAGGTCGTCGGCGACGCATCGATGCTGAAACTCGTCCTGGTAAACCTCATCAGCAACGCCGTGAAATACACGCGGCCACGCGCGCAAGCGCATATCGCCATCGGGTGCGCGGGCGAGGAAGACGACCAACTGATCTTTTACGTTCGGGACAACGGCGCCGGGTTCGACATGCAGTATGTGGACAAGCTGTTTGGCGTCTTCCAGAGACTCCACCGCGCTGATGAATTCGAAGGCACCGGCATCGGCTTGGCCACCGTCCGCCGGATCGTCACACGACATGGCGGCCGCGTCTGGGCCGAGGGCGCCGTCAATCAGGGGGCGACCTTCTACTTCACGCTGAAACGATCTCCGGAAGAGGCATGCGATGAACACTCTACGTAGGATTCTGCTCGTGGAAGACAGCGCGCGCGACGCGGAATTGGTGCTCGAGGCGTTTGGGACCCACCATCTGGCGAACGAAGTCTTTCACGTCCGAGATGGAGCCGAGGCGCTCGACTACCTGCATCGCCGCGGTTCGTTCGCGGATCGGTCGAACGCGCATCCTGCCCTGGTGCTGCTCGACCTGAAGATGCCCAAGGTGGACGGCCTGGAGGTGCTGCGCGAGATGAAGGCTGCCGCGGAGCTGAAGATGATTCCTGTCGTCATCATGACCTCGTCCCGCGAAGAGCAGGATGTTGTGAACAGCTATCAACTCGGCGTGAACGCGTATGTGGTAAAGCCGGTGCGGTTTCATGCGTTCATTGACGCGGTCAAGCACTTGGGTGTGTTTTGGGCCATGGTCAATGAGCCGCCTCCTGGTAGTCTGCGCCGGACCGACGATGTCCAAACCTAAATCGACAGGAATGGAAAGCGCGATGCCACACGTGACATCCCCTATCCGAGTGCTGCACCTCGAGGACAGCGTCCGCGACGCAGAGATCATTCGGGACATACTCGATCGCGCCGGTCTGGACTGTGACGTCGTGCTCGCAAATACTCGCGAACGATTCCAATCGACACTGGCCGCCGGTGCGTTCGACATAGTCCTGTGTGATTTCAATCTTCCGGATCTCGACGGCCTGACCGCTCTGAGACTCGCGAAGAATGCACTGCCAGCAACACCAGTAATCGTCGTGTCTGGGGCCATGGACGCTGGCGAAGCTATCGAATGTCTGAAACAAGGTGCAACGGATTACCTCCTGAAGGAGCGTCTGGAACGACTTCCGTCCGCCGTGACACGGGCGCTCGAAGAAGCCGAGCAACAGCGCCTGCGTCAGGCGATGAACGTGAAACTGCAGGAGAGCGAAGAGCGGTTCCGGCAGCTGGCCGAACAAAGCAGCGAAGGATTCTGGTTCATTGCGCTGAATCCCGAGCATGTGGTGTACGTCAGCCCTGCGGCGGAAGCGATCTGGGGGCTGTCAGCCGATCTGATGTACCAAGACTCCCGTCTCTGGCTGACCACGATCCATGCGGACGATCGACCGAGAATTGTGGAGCGGTGGAATGCCTTTGCAGAGGACCAGGGTACACGATTCGAAGAGGAATACCGTGTGGTTCGGCCTGACGGCTCCATTCGGTGGGTGCTGACGACCGGCACGGAAATCCACAACGATGCTGGCGCACCCACCCGCCTCAGTGGATTGACACGCGATATCACCGATCGGAAAGAACTGGAGGCTCAATTCCGTCAGGCTCAGAAGATGGAAAGCGTCGGCCGACTCGCCGGCGGCATCGCGCACGACTTCAACAACCTGCTGACGGTCATCAACGGGATGGCGGAGCTCACCATGGAGGCGTTGGACGACGATAACCCGTTGCGCCCGGATCTCGAGGAGATTCGCCGCGCCGGGGAGAGAGGAGCGGCGCTCACGCGGCAACTGCTCGCCTTCAGCCGTAAGCAGATCCTTCAGCCCAAGGTCCTCAATCTGCATACGGTTGTCAACGGGATGAGAAGCTTGATCCAGCGCCTGCTGAGCGAAGACATCGAAGTGGTGTTTGAGCCCGCCGAGAACCCCGGCAGGGTCAGGGCTGACGCTGGACAGATCGAACAGGTGCTCGCCAACCTGATTGTCAATGCGCGGGACGCGATGCCGCAGGGAGGCACGCTGACGATCGAATCGCGGAACGTCCAGTTGGACAGCGGCTTCGCCCGGCAGCACGGCGTGACCATTCAACCTGGACCGTACGTGATGTTGGCGGTCAGCGATACCGGCATTGGGATGGACGCCGTGACGCTCAAGCAGATTTTCGAACCCTTCTTCACGACCAAAGATCCAGGCAAAGGGACGGGACTTGGACTCTCGACCGTGTACGGCATCGTCAAGCAAAGCAACGGCCTGATCTTCGTCGAGAGCGAGGTAGGTCGGGGCGCAAGCTTCAAAATATATCTGCCGCAAGTGGCCGAGGAGGCAAGCCCGGATCGCGCGAAGGCAACCGTGGCGGCAACAGGTGGGACCGAGACCGTCCTTCTCGTGGAAGACAACGCAGGGCTTCGCAAGCTCGCCAAGCGCGTGCTTGAATCGGCGGGTTATACGGTCCTCTCGGCTGCCGGCGGCGACGAGGCGCTCACGCTGCTGGAGCGTCACGAGCACCCCGTGCACCTCCTCCTCACGGATGTGGTCATGCCTGGGATGAACGGTCGGGCGCTCGCGGACCGCGTGGGTGAGAGGTGGTCCGGAATGAAGGTGCTCTACACATCGGGCTACACTGACGACGCGATCGCGCAACACGGGGTCTTGAAGGAGGGGACCATTTTCGTGAGCAAGCCGTTCACGGCAGCGGAATTGATTCAGAAGGTTCGTGAAGTACTCGACTCGTAGCGTCGACGGTCTCCTCGGTGCGGCGGGGCTTCTGGTCTTCGGTGGCGAGGCAAAGCGCGGTCGCAGTCGATCTCAAGTTCAACACGGTTACTTTCGTGAATGAGTCCTGGTGCTTCCCCGCTTCGAGGCCCGTACCCGCCTTCGAGCGTACGACTCGACGTGATCGAGTGGAGATCGTCTGAGAGGTGAAGCTCCCAGTCTGCAGAGCCTCTGGCTTCGACACAGGCTCGCCCGATAAACGATCCCACGGCTCTGGCGACAGCATGCCGAATAGGCGCCCAATATCGGCAAGAGCAAATCCAGATGGAGTTGGTCCCGCGTCCAGACGAAGTTGGCCCCCGCTGACCAAACGCTGAAGCGCCTTGTCTACGGCATCGCGACTGCCGAGGTCGAGGAAATCCACCGGTGTCCATACCTGAGCTTGGGAACCGGCGGCGATTCGATCGGCGATCAGTTGCTTTAGATCAGACATGTCCGATATTTGCATACATTTTTCGGACAAGGCGCAAACAGAAATGTGACCGAAATCTGTATACAAATTTCGGACGAGGCTGACTGGTTCCTGGAGGCGCGATGGGTCAAAAAGGCTCAGGAAACCAAGCGGTCCCGAACCGGAGCAGTTCATGCCG
>DATKEJ010000037.1:0-3935 GCA_035512315.1 Rhodothermales bacterium
ACTGATACCTTATTATCCGGACGGTAATCACGCAGGTCGAAGTGCTTTAAGTGAGCGATGCACTTTAAAAGGCGTGTGCCTCCACGTGCGGGGTGCCGAGCCCCTGCATCAATGAACCTGACATGTCAGTTAGTCTATTCAATCTGGAAGGAAGGGTTGCCGTTGTCACCGGAGGCTATGGCGTACTGGGTGGCGCCATTGCTGAGGGTCTCGTCAGCGCCGGAGCGAGCGTGGCCCTGCTAGGTAGGAACCGGGAGGCGGCCGAGGAGAAAGCCGCGGAACTACGTGAACGGAGCCTGGCCGGTGCGAAGGTGACGGTTCTGACCGCCGATGTGACCGACGAAGGTCCGCTACGTGGGGCGTGCGACGATCTTCTCCACGAATTTGGCCGGATCGACATTCTCATCAATGCTGCGGGAGGAAATGTAGCGGGCGCACGAACCGACGATCGACCGATATTCGATCTTCCTTTCGACGCCTTCGACGAGGTCGTCAGATTAAACCTCCACGGTACAGTCTACCCGACGCTCGTGTTCGGCGATGCGATGGCGGAGCGGGGGAAAGGGAGCATCGTTAACATCTCGTCGATGGCGGCGACCCAGGCCATCAGCGGGGTGCTCGGCTATTCGGTCGCCAAGGCCGGGATCGACAATTTCACCCGATGGATGGCCGTCGATCTCGCCCGCCGACACGGAGATAGACTCCGGGTAAATGCAATTTCCCCCGGCTTCTTCGTCACGAAGCAGAACTGCGACGTGCTCCTGAAACCCGACGGCTCGTATACGGAACGATCACAGGCGATTATCAACCGAACGCCGATGGGGCGATTCGGGGATCCCTCAGAACTGGTGGGGACTGTCGTCTGGCTTTGCAGCGATGCCTCCGCGTTTGTTACCGGGACGGTGATCCCGGTGGATGGCGGGTTCAGTGCGTTCAGTGGCGTTTGAGTCGGCACCGGCCGAGACCATTTGTATCTACCAACGTGCCTGGTAGCCCCGGGAGTCGACGTGAACGAAGGGGCCTCTGTGAGCATTCGGACCGTACAAGCCGAGACCGCCGAGGAAGGGCTGATACCAAGTCTGCGATCGCATCCCATCGATGAGGTCATAGAGGAGGCGTGCGTCCTCTATGTCGATTCTACCGTCTCGGTTAAGATCGTCCATCCGGCCGTCCCGGTCATCGTCGATGAAGATGTCTGCGGCGCGACCGAACAGGTGCAGGCTGTACCGGGTCGTGTTGCCGATTGCCTTGTTGTAGTACGGTGTGCGATACCCGCTCATTACAACGAAGGAAGTCGCCCCGATGCCGCTCCGCCTGACCTCCTCGAGGAGCATCTCGAGCTTGAGCACGAGCTGCTCATCGAGTGCAACGAACTTTGGATCTCCCTCCTGGCGGCTGGCAAAGGCCCCCAGGGTAAAGTGTGGTGAAACGAGGACTTCCTCTGTCTGCTCGTTGACCTCGATCAGACCTCGCGGAGGTTCGAAGCGTGGATCTCCCCGCAGCGAGCGCTCCTCGTACGCTCCGATGAAATAACTCTCCAGGATCGGACGGTCGTTGTCGAAGGGAGTCTGTACGAAGACGTTGAAGGTCATAGTCTGCGCAGGGCCCTCGACGAGAAGCGCATATACTCCGGGTTCCTCCGGTGCCATCCAGCGCCATTTGCCCGGCTCGAGCGTTCTTGGGCGACCTTCTTCCACCGCCAGGGTGTACACTTCGCCCGGACGAGTGAACATCGTCTCGATCTCGATCGTCTCGTTCGGCATGACGAATATTCCGAGGACTCGATATGGATTTACGATCTGCTTGACCGCGACGGAAAAGCCTGCCTTTGTCTCTTTCTCACGCGAACCTTCTGGATCAGGCACAGCCGGAGATGCCGAAAGGACGGTCGAATCCCTCTCTACGACTTCGACGGTGTCTGCCTTGCTAACGAGTTCAGACGAATCCAATCCCCGGTACTCCAGCAAGGCCGGCGGCCGAGGGAGTAAATTGGTCACCGGCACGTCTGTTTCGCCGCGATGCAGGAGCCATAACAGGCCTGCCGATGCCACCGCAAGCAGGAGGAGGCTCGCGGAGACGAGGACAAAACGCCTCACAACTCATCGAGCGCATTGTGAATACGCTCGCACGACGAGGCGTTCGGGCCGGCCTGCTCGAGCGCCGGCTCGTTGTACTTCTTGAGTGCGCCATCCAACGCCTCATCGAGTCCATAGATGTCGTTTCGAAACGACACGGTCCCATCCTCCAAGACGAAGGCACTCAGATAGACGATGTAGACCGGAATCGGCGTTTCGAGTTCGACCTGCTTGCGTTCGCCACGAAGGGCTGATTGGATTGCGGCACTCGTCCACCCCTGTGGTCCAAGTACGAATTCGGCAAAACGGGCAGGGTCCTCGAGCCGGATACATCCATGGCTGAAATCCCGCGCCGATTCATCGAATAGATGGTCGGCAGGCGAGTCGTGCAGGTAGACGTTGTGCTCGTTCGGAAAAATAAACTTGACCAGCCCTAATGCATTGGCGGGTCCTGGAAGCTGGCGCACTCGGTAGGTTCCTGACTCGACCTTGTCCAAATCGGGATCGTCCGAGTCGACGACCTGGCCCTCGTCGTCAATGAGTTCATAGCGGTTGTCCTGCAAGTAAGACTCATCCTCTTCGACCTTGGGCAAGATCTCATTTATTGCGATCTCTTGCGGCACATTCCAGTATGGACGGAAAACGACATAGTCCATCATATCACTGAAAACCGGCGTCTGTTTCGCCTTCAATTCGGACCCGACGACGGCCCTCATCGTGAGCACCAGGTCCTCCTTCACATACGCGTGGACCAGGAATGCCGGAATGTTGACGATCACATATCGTTCTCCAAGTCTGCGGGGTAGCCAGTGCCACCGCTCCAGAGTAAGCTGGATCTGACGAATGCGATCTTCCACGGGCACGTTGAGTGCCTCGAGAGTTGCCGGACCGAGCGCACTGTCGACGTCGATGCCATGACGGCGCTGGAAATGTGCGAGAGCGGCCTGCACATCCGCGTCGTAGAGCGAATTGTCACTCGCCTGGTTTTCGTCGAGATCGCCTGTAATCGCCAGACGGTGGCGGAGGTTCGGTACTCGAGCGTCGCGTTCGCCCGGTTTGATGACGTCCCCACTGGCGATTCGGGGCCAGCCGCCTTTCTCAGCCAGGGCACGATAGCCGGCAAGCGCCTTGTCGAGCCGCAGATAACCCGGGTGATTTGGAGCCAGCAACGATCTGATAGATTCCGGAGCCTGGCCCGAGAGGATCCGCATCATGACAGAGTCGGCGGAGACCTCAGGTCCTGTGAGATACATCTCTGACGCCAGCTCCTTCGGATCCACCCGGCCTCGAAGCAGATCACCGCTGTATCGCGTGAAAGCCGACGTAAGCTGCGAATCGAGCTCGGCGGCGTTGGAGGCGTTTTGATCCTTGGCGAAACGCTCCAAGGCCTGAACCAGCGACTCGGGGCTGTAGGCCCAGGAAACCAAGCCGTACTGCTCCGTTCTACATAGGTCGGCCAGAAGGGACCGAGCGTGCGGCTTGAGCCTGCCATCTTCGATCCATGTCGCGACGTAGTGCGGTGTCGAGCCGTTTCCTCCCGACCCCAGTGCGGCGTCTACTGCTGGGGAGTTTTCAAACTCCGATCTGCAGGAACTCCACAACAGGAGCAGTGGCAGGATCAGCGAAGCCGCCACAACACGACATTTCGCGCTGCGAGGGTTTCTACACATAGTCTCATGTAAACGCGCTTCAGCTGCTGCGGTTCGGTATATCTCCGCTCTCGTCTGAAATCACGATCTCCACGCGACGATTCTGCTGACGACCCGCCTCGGTGTCGTTGGTTGTTACGGGATAGTTCGCTCCCAGGCCGCGCGTGCGAATGCGCGATCCATCGATCCCTTTGGCGATGAGTGCACTCTG
>DATKEJ010000038.1:0-11595 GCA_035512315.1 Rhodothermales bacterium
CTCATGTAGCCGATGCTCCTCTTTATCCGGTCAGACTCCGTGTAGACATCGAAGCCGGCCACGGAGGCGGCGCCCGCGGTCGGCGAGAGAAGGCCGGTCAGCATCCGGATGCAGGTTGTCTTGCCGGCGCCGTTGGCCCCGAGAAATCCGAAGATCTCGCCTCGGCCGACGTCGAACGTGACGGCGTCGACTGCGGTGAACGCGCCGAAGCGCCGGGTCAGGCCGTCCACTTTGATCACAGGCTCCCTCCCGGCTGCGATCTGAGGAACCGTCGACGGCGTCATGCTGCCTCCTGCCTCTCCATGAGGGCCATGAATACATCCTCGATGCTCGGCTCGATGCGATGGACCTCGACTTCGCGGAAACCCTCCGAGCGGAGATGCCGCTCCAGATCGGTCGAGTCTACGTCGGGTCGTGAATCGGTGTAATGGACCGACTCACCGAACGGGTACACCGAGTGTGCGAATGGATACGAGCGGAGGGAGCCGAGCAGGCTGTACGTGTTCTCCGTTCGCACGGCCATGAGAGGGCGATCGAACCTCTTACGAATATTCTGTGGCGTGTCGATTCCGAGGAGGCGCCCGCTCTGCATGAGGGCGACGCGGTCGCATTGCGCGGCCTCGTCCATGTACGGGGTCGAGACGACGATGGTCAGGCCGTCGTGCTTGAGTCTTTTCAGCATCTGCCAGAACTCCTGCCTCGAAACGGCATCGACACCCGTCGTCGGCTCGTCCAGGAAAAGCACCTTGGGTTTGTGGATGAGAGCGCACGACAGTGCGAGCTTCTGCTTCATCCCGCCGGACAGCCGGCCCGCCCGCCGGTTCGCGAAAGGCTCGATCTGCCGGTAGATGTCCCTCACGAGGTGGTAGTTCTCCTCTACCGTCGTGCCGAAAATGCTTGCGAAGAACGTGAGGTTCTCCTTGACGCTCAGGTCGTGGTAGAGCGAGAAGCGACCGGGCATGTAGCCGAGCCGGCTGCGCAGGCGCTTGAAATCGGTGACGACGTCAAGCCCGTCGACGGTTGCGCTGCCCCGATCCGGTTTAAGCAACGTGACCAAGATTCTGAAGAGAGTCGTCTTGCCGGCCCCGTCCGGACCGATGAAACCGAACAACTCCCCTTCCTCCACCGAAAAGGCCAGGTCCGAAATGGCCTTCACGGACCCATATCTCTTATCCAAAGACTGTACGACGACGGCGTCCTGCATGATTGAATCTCCGCCTGGCGTCAGAATCGCACTTCGCCGGGCATCCCGATTTTGATCAGGCCCTCCGGATTGGCGACGCGGACCTTGAAGGCGTACACGAGATCGACTCGTTCCTCCTGGGTCTGGATGGTCTTTGGTGTGAACTCGGCGTCGGACGCGATCCAGGAAATCACGCCCTCGAGGGATTGGTTCTCTGTTCGATCTTTGTCGAGAAGCACGGTGACCGCTTGCCCCAGGCTGAGACCGGGCAGCTGGTCGCCGCTGACGTAAGCCCGCAGGAACAGAGTGGACAGGTCGGCGACCTTGTAGAGTGGACTGCCCACGCCGATCTGCTCATAAGCCTCGGCATGCTTGACGAGCACCGTCCCGTCAACGGGATTCACGATCAGACTCCTGCGGATCCGATCTTCGAGCTGCAGGATCTGAGCGTCCACCGCCTCGGTCTCCTTTCGAATCGTTGCGTTCTGTGACCGGGTGGAGGCGATCTGCCTGTCGATGACGGCTATCTGGCCTTCCAGGTCGTCGAACTGCTTTTCCGTTGCGGCGCGGCTCTCGAGGAGCCGTTTGACTCGATCGAGCTCGACTGTCGCGACGCGGCGCTGCTCCTCGAGGACGCGGATTTGAGCGAGAACGCCGTCGATCCGGGAAAGCATCGCTTCGCGGCCCGCCTTGAGCTGGTCGCGCTGCAGCGCCAACTGGACAGTATCGACGTGACCGACCGTTTGTCCGGCGTCCAGCACCGTACCCTCGGAGACGTCAAACGTCAGTAGAGGCCCGGCGGCCTCAGACGAAATCAGCACCTCGGTGGCTTCGAAGTTGCCGTATGCGTCAGAGTTGCCGTCGTCGGAAGCGCAGCCTGCCGTCCCGGCGGCAATCAGCAGCGAGGTGAGGCGAAGGAAGGAGGGGGCGTGGCGGCGGATTCTCGGCCGCAAACTTTCCGCCGTCGATTCTGCTTTGGTGTTGTTCATCATTCTTCACCGATGGTGGTAAGGATCTGTGCGTGGGCCTGCGCGAGCTGAATCGCATGCTGCTCTCTTGTCAATTCCGCCCGGTAGGCCGCATTTCGCTCGAGGAGATACTCGGTCGCCGTGATCACGCCGTTCTCGAGCTGGCTTTCGGTTTGTTCGACGATTCGCTTTCGAAGGGCGATGATCTCGTCGTCACGCTGGATTAGTTCCTCCAGTCGTTCGACGTCTCTGACCTGTCGCTGGAGCGCGAGATCGATGTTTTTTGCGAAGGTGGCCTCGCGGACGTCAACGATCTCCTGCTGCAGGCGGAGGGCCTGGTGCCGCCGCTGGTTCGACTTCCAATCCCAGAGTTTCCACGACATGCGAAGTCCAAACGCGTAGTATGGAGTGAGGTCATTCTCGAACATGTTCAGCCCCGGGATCCGCCCGTAGGACGCGTCGCCGAACGCTGCCACGTTCGGATAGTTAGAGCGGGCTGTCTGTCCAATTCGGCTGGCGAGGGTCGACTTGGCGCGGGAGAACAGGGTGTACTCAGGTCTGCGTGCTGCGTCCGAAGCGGCTCCGCTTGACGTTCTGGCGGGGACCTGCAGGTGGGTGCTCGGATCGAGGTCTTGTCCGATGAGCCCGCCCAGAACGCCCAGCGACGCAAGACGCTGCTTTTCGGACCCGATCTGCTGTTGCTCGACGGCAATCAGCTCGACACGGAGAACATCCGCGTTGCTTTGCAGAAGGACTCCATTCGTAACCTGAGCGTCTACGATCTCGAGGCGCGCCCGGATGTCGTCATGGAGCGCCGCGAGCGTTGACAGCCGTGCCTGAAGCAGCAGCGCACCGAAATAGGCCTGGTTGACGCGATCGCGGAGCTCGTAGAGCGAAACTTCCACTTGCTGCCGGGCTTCGGCCGCTTCCGCAGCCGCGACCGCCTTCTCACTGGCGATCCGACCGCCGTCGTAGATCAGCTGCTCCGCACCGAGGGTTATGTGATACTGATCGTGACTGATGACCGGTGGTGCGAATGCCGCCGGAAAGTCCGCGAAATCGGGTACCTCCGACTGATAGGTTGCGTCGCCTCTAAGCGTCAGCTGGGGCAGATAGTTGGATTGAAGGGCGCTGATCCTGCTGTCTTCGACTCTGGACTGGAGGTCGATCTCTCCGCGGAGAGGGTACCGTGCGACTGCCTCGCGATAGCACAGGTCGAGATCGAGCGTATCGGGTGGTACAGACAGGAGCGCGACGAACAGGATGAGACTCATGGCTTGAGTGCGTTGATGATGAAGCTTGATACCTCCGAGCCGCGTTCTGAAAGCAGGGCGTCGTAGCCGGAGGCATCGAGCTCCAACGCAGTCTGAAGTATCGGACGCGCTATGAACGGGAAGACGCTCAGCGCGAGCATATTGGCGACCAGGTGCTCGGGCGACACCGGGCGAATCTGTCCTTCAGCCGCGGCCTCAGAGATCTGCCGACGGAGAACCGCCAGGTGATCTCGCGCGGCGGCGCCGACCCCCGAACTCAGGCGATCGGGATTGCGCCGGAGCTCCTGGAGCACGAATGCCGGGATGTGAGGATTAGCGGTTATGATTTCGGTGTAGGTGTGAACAAACCGGTCGATCTTCTCGAAGAGCGGCAAGTCGGCATCCAGGATGGCGAACACCTTGCCGAGCGCCTGTGCCGCCGCCAACTTGAACACGGCATCGAAAAGCTTGTCTTTGTTCCGGTAGTAATAATGCAGCATCGACTGGTTGATGCCTGCTTTCCGCGCGATCTCCTGCATCCTGGCCCCATCGTATCCCTGCTCGTAGAACACGTCGCGTGCGGCTTCGAAAATCCGTTCCTCGGTGGTTTGGTCTGAGACCATTCGAAAATGAGTTGTGAACTCGGGATCGACGACCCTCCGTTCGATTGAGCTAATTGAAATATCCAACTAAATGCTTGAATAAGTCAATTGGTCACAGAAAGGAGTCCGAGGTCAGAAGTCCGAAGTCCGGACGTAGCCGTCCCCCTCCAGGAGGGGGCGGCTGAGCACGACGACCGACTTCTTTGGGACTAAACTTCAGAGTGGTGCTCAGCCGGGGGTGGTCAAGAGCGGCCGAGACTCGTTGACCCAGATCCGAGCCGCAAAGAATTCCAAGACGCTAGGGAAGAATTTCACTCACGCAGAGAACGCAAAGGACGCGCGGTGGACCGTGTTACTCAGCCGGCACGGAAGCCCGACGCACGCGTGGGCCGATGGCGTGTAGGGGACCAAAGATCTCGCGCCAAGCCGCAAAGGCGCGAAGGAATGGCTCCTGGCGTCCGTTTAGCGTTTCTCGTTTAGCGTTTAGCGTTCTCAGCCTGGATCCCGGGTCAAGCCCGGGATGACGCCTTCGTCGATCCCGGGTCACTGGCCCGTATTACAGTCATCGGGCCTACTTAACCAGTTTCAACTTCGTCCCTGGCGAGACCTGCGAGCCAAGTTGGAGTTGATTGAGAATGGCGATGTCGTCCGGTGTGAACTGCTTCGGATAGTTCCCGATGAATGATTCGAACTTGCCTGTACGGCCTGCTGTGATGACGTCGATTCGGTCAGGTTGGATCGACAGTTTGGACTGGTCAGTAAGTCGCGCAAATCCTTGGATGGTTTGCAGGAATGCGGGTTCAGCGCGGCTATACCGGTCGGCGGTGGTGTAGGCCAGGAATTGGTAGACGTGGTCTCCGTAATCGATGAAGTACGCGAGGATCTCTAATTGCTGATTGTTCTGCACCGCGTGGGCGCGCATTCGCTGAGCGTTCAAGCCGTTTACCCGGACTCCGGACGTCGAACGGACGGTTATCCCCTCGGTTGCCCGGAATTTCGTCGCAGCGTCCGACGAGCTCGAAGCGTTGCCCACGATGCTCAGGACGTTCACCGCCGTCTGGCCATCATTCGTGAGAACGACCGCGGTCGTCATGTTGTAAAGCTTCCACCCGTTCGGGATCGGAAAGCGGAACTTCAAGTCGGGATGGTAGAAGACGCCGCCGTCTTCGAATCCCTGGCGGGGATTATCTCCGGCCACAACGTTGTCGACCTGCGCGAACAGGCGATCTCGTCCGACGTCCGTCATCGAGACGCTGTCGGCCCAATTTGCGGCCATCTGACGGATCTTCTTCTCGCGCTGGCCCGGATCGGGGTGCGTTGACTGCCAACTCGGCAGGCGCTGACCTTCCTTCTCAGAGACGCGCCGGAGCGTTTCGAAGAAGCCCGCTCCCTCTTCGGCCGCGTATCCGGCGCGGGCGGCATACTCCACTCCGAGTTGATCCGACTCGGTTTCGGCGCCGCGACTGTAGCTCAGCATTAGTAGCTGACCCGCCGCGCTGCCTGCCTGCAGTATTGTTCCACCAGCGCCGGCAAGGACCTCACCCAGCACCGCGCCTCCGATAACACCAAGCTGCGTCAATTGGCCCGACAACGCCCGCTGCGAGGAATGGCGGGCCGCGACGTGGGCAATCTCGTGCCCAAGCACAACGGCGAGCTGGGCCTCGTTGTCCATGTGAGCGACCAAGCCTCTCGTTACATAGACATAACCGCCGGGCAACGCGAATGCATTCAGAACGGGACTGTCGAGAACCCTGAACGTGAAGTCGATTCTGTACTCGGCCGGTGTATCGGGGCGTCGGAGGTCACTTTTAGCCAGCACTCGCTCCCCAATTTTTCGGACATACGCCGTCAGTTGCGGATCATCGTAGGCTCCAAATTCTGCGACGATTTGCGGATCGGCCTCTCGGCCGATTTGGAGTTCCTGTTCCCACGAGTAGCCATAAGCACGCTTGTTACCGGTTACCGGACTCTCTGAAATGGAACATCCGGTTAGAAATCCCAATACCAGTACGAGCAGAAACGCCCGGTGCACTTTATTATGTAACCACATGATAAATATATGTTTATACGACATTAAGATCGACGTTTGTCGTCCCGAATCCCGAGTTATCGCGTGAGGGATCGCTCCCTGCGTTCGGGATGACCGGTCGATGCGAGGTCGGCCACAATGGCTCCGTTGCGTACCTCAATGGCGTTGTTCGTTCGTCCGTCAAATCCGACAACGGTCCGAAAATGCGTGTCGTCGGCCGCAGTTAAGACGCTTTGTCCCACCTTCTTGTTTTGTAGCAAGTCGAGAAACACACCGGCTCGACGCAGATCGAGGTCGCCGAATACGTCGTCGAGCAGAAGGAGGGGTGTCCGTTCAGTGATTTCCTTAAGGTAAAAGTATTTCGCCAGTTTCAGTGCCATACCGAACGTTCTGTGCTGTCCCTGAGAGGCGTAGCGTCGCACCTCGATGTCGTTCAGGCGGAACGTCAGCTCGTCTCGGTGCGGGCCGACGAGCGTTCTGCGCATCGATTTTTCTGACGAAAGGCTCTGTTCCAATTTCGAACGAAATTTTCGCTCGATCTCCTGCTCATCAGTCCAATCCCTTAACGACGTAAACCCGTTGTACTCGATAGTCGGCCGCTCGCCGATCGATTCCACCAGATTCCAAGCCTGGTCCAGATAGCGGCCGAACTCGGCAACGAAGCGGGCGCGGAGCCGCGAGACCTGTACACCTCCCTTGACGAACTCCTCGTTCCATGGCGCCAGCAGCTCGGTTCGGACAGATCGCCCCGCCGACAACACGGCGTTGCGCTGCTTGAGCGTGCGTCGGTACTTGAGAAGGGTATTCAGATATGACGGCCGAGCCTGGCTCATCGTATTGTCGAGAAATCGCCGCCGCTCCTCGGGAGCTCCCTCGGTAAGACTCTGGTCGACGGGGGCAAGGATCACGATCGGAATCCGTCCGACGAGATCGGCGAGGCGTTCGAGCGGAGCTCCGTTCACAAAAATGCGCTTCCCCTCGTCCGGTTTGAATATGACGCGGACCTCAAACGCAGATCTTCCTTCCTGCTCGAAGGTCCCACGAAGATCAAAAAACGGAGCGCCAAACCGAAGCGAATAACTGTCTTTCGACGCGAGAAAACTCTTGCCAAGCGCCAGGAAGTGAATGGCCTCGAGGAGATTCGTTTTTCCGGATCCGTTCGGACCGTATATGAGATTCAAACCCGAACTAAGGCTCAGCTCTGAATGCTCGTGCGCTCGAAAACCACGAAGGATCAGCTCGCTCAACACCATATGATTCCTACGTCAATCGTGTCGATTGGTGCCGCGGTGCTCCCCGGCACGTCGGGAATCTTACGGTTCCTTCAGGTGTATATCGGCAGGCACCGGAAAATTAGCGCACCGCATGACCACCACCCCACTTTTCGAAACACTTAAGAGCCTCAGCACGGAGAGTCGAAATCCTCGATCGATGGCAATCGACACAGCGCAGGTCCAGGAGATTCTTCAAATCATAAACTCGGAGGACAAGACGGTTCCTCAGGCGGTCGAAGCCGAGCTTCCGTACATCGCGCAGGCTGTCGAGTTGATCGTCGACGCTTTCAAGGCTGGCGGCCGGCTCATTTACGTGGGCGCCGGCACGAGTGGAAGACTGGGCGCGGTAGACGCCTCAGAGTGCCCTCCAACGTTCGGAACGCCTCCCGAGATGGTTCAAGGCCTGATTGCCGGGGGACCCCAGGCAATGTTCAGGGCGCAGGAGGGCGCAGAAGACCACGAGGAATATGGCGAGCAGGATTTGGTTTCGGTCGGGCTCCGCGCAACGGACATAGTTTGCGGGATCGCAGCCAGCAGGCGAACACCGTATGTAGTCGGCGCCGTAAAGTACGCGCGGTCGATCGGCTGCAAGACGATCTTCGTTACCTGCAATCCGCGAGAGCAGTTCGACATCGAGGTCGATGTTGCCATCTGCCCGAACGTCGGACCGGAAGTGATCATGGGATCGACGAGAATGAAGTCTGGAACGGCCCAGAAACTCGTGCTGAACATGCTCACGACTGCTGCGATGATAAGGTTAGGTAAAGTCTATGAAAACATGATGATAGATCTCCAGATGAATAGCATGAAACTGGTCGAAAGAGCCCGTCGTATCGTCATGAGCGTGACTGGAAACTCTTACGAGGAGACCAAGCTTCTGCTCGATGAAGCGGATTATCACGTCAAGACGGCCTTGGTCATGGATCGGGCGCGGGTGAGCAAGGAGGAGGCGAGAGCTCGGATTGAGCGCGCGGGAGGATTCGTCCGCCTGGCCATCGAGGGAGCGACAGCACCGGCGTGAGCAGAGGTTTCACGTGAAACGCAGTAGACTTCTCATCCCGAACGCGCCGCAGGTGTTTCACGTGAAACACTTCGGCCACGACAAGGATTGACGAATCTCAGTGTCAATTGAGCGGATACAATCAGCGTTCAGAACGCTGATCCCTGAACCGGTTTCGGACCGCCTGCTCGCATGGGGTAAAGGCCTCGCATGCGTCGACGGGCTGGTCGGATCTGTGCCTTCCTTCTTCCTAGATGCTCTCTGGGAGAGAATGTGCTCGACCGCGCCGGGTCCCTTGGTCTGTCTGACTTCGAATTCGGAGGACGCGGCCTATCTGTTTGCCGATCTGGAACTGCTGGCTGGGGCGGAGTCGGCTCAGCGCATCCGGCTTTTCCCGGCCTCGGGAGTCCGGCCTTACGACGAGGAGCAGACCACCATTGCGGATCCGCAGGTTGCGAGAATGGACCTTGTGTTGGCGCTTCAGGAAGGGTTCGGCGGAATCGTCGTTACGTCGGCCGAGGCGGTGTTTGAACGCGTTCCGTCACCCAATGCGCTGCGCGACGACGTACCTCTCGTGAGGGTGGGGCAAGTGATTGCGCCGGAGAGGCTCATGGAGCAGCTCGTCGATCTAGGCTTTTCGATCGAGAACTTCGTCGAGGAGGCCGGAGAGTTGGCCTACCGGGGTGGAATTGTCGACGTGTTTCCCTTCGCGGGTCGACACCCCGTGAGGATTGAGTTCTTCGGCGACGAGATCGAGTCGATTCGAGAGTTTGATCCCGGATCCCAGCGTTCGGTCAGTCACATCCTCTCGGCGCGGCTCGTCCCGGACCCTGCGGGGCTCAGTTTTGGGGGTCAAAGGGGTTCGTTCTTCGCGTTTCTGCCCGAGACCTGCCGGCTGGCCATCGTCGATCAGGGTAGATTTCTGGAGTCGGCTCGAGGTCTCTTCGTGGACGCGGCGAAGGCGCGCGATCTGGCGGTGGAGAAAGGCGCGCCGGATGATCAGCTCGGGCCAGTGGAGCGCCGCTACTGTCTGCCGGATGAACTCGCCGGAATCCTCGGTTCCTCGGCGGGGGTGTGCATCGAATCGCGGTGCGAAGAGCCGGCGTTGCGCTTCGAGGTGTCGGCTCCCCCTGTCTTCAACAAGAGCGTCCAGCTGCTCAGGAAAAAGATCGCTGAAAACACCGGGCGCGGATGGGAGACCATCATTCTTTGTGACGGTAAAGGGCAATCGGAGCGGATCGATGAACTGCTCGGTGGTCGCAATGAGCGGTTGAACTACCAGTTGGAGACCGCAAGCCTGCACGAGGGTTTCGAACTGCCCGGAGCGCGACTTGCCGTCTACACTGACCACCAGATATTCAATCGTTACCATCGGCCCAGAGTCAGGAAGGTCCCGCAAGTAGGGCAGCGGCTGTCGCTTCAGCAATTGGCCAGCCTGAAACCGGGTGACCTCGTTGTTCACGTAGATCACGGCATCGGTCGCTTTGCAGGGCTCGAGAAGATAGACGTTCGTGGAAGAGAGCAGGAAGTCGTTCGGCTGATGTATGAATCCGACGATTTGCTCTACGTGAACATCAACTCCCTGCACAGGCTGCACAAGTACTCCAACCGGGAAGGGCATCAGCCGAAGCTTACTCGACTTGGGTCGGGCCAGTGGGAAAGGGCCAAGAGTCGTGCGAAGAAACGAGTCAAGGACATCGCCCGTGACCTGATTAAGTTGTACGCCGAACGAAAATCGGCCGACGGCTACGCGTTCGCCGAGGATTCGGTCTGGCAACGGGAGCTCGAAGCCGCATTCCGTTATGAGGACACGCCTGACCAGTCGGCCGCCGCCGAGGACGTTAAGCGGGACATGGAGCAGCCGGTTCCGATGGATCGACTGGTTTGTGGAGACGTAGGGTTCGGAAAAACAGAGGTCGCGGTCCGAGCAGCGTTCAAGGCGGTACAAGACGGAAAACAGGTCGCCATCCTCGCTCCTACGACCATTCTCGCGGATCAACATTTCGAGACGTTCCAAGAGCGTCTTGCAGACTATCCCGTCCGAGTGGACGTGCTCTCGCGCTTTCGGACGCCGGCCGAGCAGAAAGAAACCGTCAGAAAGGTCGCCGACGGTCAAGTCGACGTCTTAATCGGTACTCATCGCCTTGTCTCAAAGGACGTCGAATTCAAGGCGCTCGGACTCCTCGTGATCGACGAGGAGCAGCGATTCGGCGTCTCCGTTAAAGAGAAACTGAGGAGACTTCGAGCCGAGGTCGATACGTTGACCCTGACGGCGACGCCGATTCCGAGAACGCTGCAGTTTTCCCTGATGGGAGCGAGGGACCTGTCCATAATTAACACGCCGCCGCCCAACAGACAGCCGATCGTGACCGAGATCCACAGCTTCGACAAGAAGCTGATTCGGGACGCCATCATGTATGAGGTAGAGCGGGGAGGTCAGGTTTTCTACGTCCACAATAGGGTCCGGACGATCGATGAAACGGCGGCCATGCTGGGAACTCTGGCACCGGGAGTCCGCTTCGGCGTCGCGCACGGCCAGATGAAGGGGAGCGATCTGGAGAACGTGATGCACCGCTTTGTCTCGAAGGCGTTCGACGTCCTGGTCTGCACGAACATCGTCGAGTCCGGTCTGGACGTTACCAACGCGAACACCATGGTTCTCGATCGTGCCGACCGATTTGGTCTGGCCGATCTTCATCAACTGAGGGGTCGGGTCGGACGGTCGGATCGTAGGGCGTTCTGCTACTTGCTCGTCCCTTCGGTGCACCAGCTGACTCGAGAGGCGCGCCAGCGGCTGCGAGCGATCGAGGAGTTCAGTGATCTCGGGAGCGGGTTCAATATCGCGATGAGAGACCTCGACATTCGGGGTGCAGGCAATCTTCTGGGAGCTGAGCAGAGCGGGTTCATCGACGAGATCGGATTCGAGACCTACCACAGAATTCTGGACGAGGCGGTAAGGGAACTTCGAAGCGAAGAGTTCGGATCGCTTTTCGACGAGACTCCTCGCGCCGAGCCGGTCGAGTGTACGGTCGATCTCGACACAGATGCCTTGCTCCCCGTCTCTTACGTCAGCAGCTCGCCGGAGCGCCTCAATATTTACAGGAGGCTGAATGACGCGCCAGACGCCGGCGCGTTGGCGGCGATCCGCGAAGAACTGCACGACCGGTTCGGCGACGTGCCCAGCGTGGTCGACAATCTACTACGCTCGATCAAGGTCCGCCGGACAGGACAGAGACTGCGACTGCCAAGGATCCAATGGAAAAACGACAGGTTGTTTCTCACGCTT
>DATKEJ010000039.1:0-3770 GCA_035512315.1 Rhodothermales bacterium
CCGGCGCCGCGAGTGGACTGATCGGGCCCGCGATCGCAGAAGCGATGCTCGGCGCGGAGAACGCCGGGTCATGGCAGGTTGCGTTTCGTTACACCGGACTTGTGAACCGAGCGTTCGCGTCGATCTTCGTCGTCGCATCGGCAGGAGCAATCGTCCTCTGGTCGGCGAGCGGCATCCGGGGTCGCACGCTTCCACGATGGACGGGAATCTTCGGAATGATCGCGGGAATCGCCGTGATCGCGGCGTTCGTCAGTGGCCATGTCGGACTCGACGTGCACGGCTTCGGACTGATCATGCTCGTCGAGGAGATCTGGTTCGTTGGCGTCGCCGTCTGGATGATCCGTCGATAGTCCGACGAGCAGCCCGTAGCGAAAAGTCCGGGTCACACCTCGAGCCCACCGTTCCTTGTTCTACGTCTTGCGCTGCTCTTCCTCGGAACCTGGCTGCACCCGCATGACGCCTGGGTCCGAAATTGGGGTCAGGTCTTCGGTCAACTGAAGAACGAAGGTCTGACCCCCCTTTCGTTCCTCACGCGCTAGCGGCAGTTTCTGTTCACCCAATCCGCGAACAGCGATGCGTACTCGGAGTTCGGCAGCTCGTGACCGCCGGGCAGCATCGTCTGCGTGACACGGCTGTTGCCGGCGGCGTGGAGCGCATCGGAAAACGGTCGCAGATGAAACTCGACGGGCGCGAGCTCGTCGGCTTCCGCGCCGAGGAGGAAAACCGGGCGATCGCGTAAGGCCGGGGCCAGGCCAGCGAGGCCATACTGATCTCGTCCTGAGATGATCTCGTCCGCCAGTCCGCTGGCACCGGTGGCCAGGGTGTATCCGAGCTCAGGGGCATTGTCGACGTCCGAGAACATTTGTTCGAAGCCGCCGCGAACCGCTTCGTCCCTCGACAGCTCGGCTCCGAGGCCTCCCAGGTCGAACACCAGGGCCGCTCCGACACAGGGAACCAGCGGATCTCGCGCCGCGGTCTGCAGTGCGACCCAGCTACCGAAACTGTCGCCCATCAGAACGGTTCCATCCGGATCGATTCCGTACGCCGCGACCGTCTCCGGAGAGCGTAGAAATGTGACGGCGGCGTTCGCATCTTCAAGCGCGTGTGCAGCACTGAAGGTGCCCGGAGCGCCCCAGCTACCCCTGTAGTGGAGAGTAAGAACGTTGAGACCTTCGTTGCGCAGCGCGTCGATCGATCCGTTCCCGAGCTCCGGCAGACCGGGAAAGCCATGCAACCAGATGACCGAAGGCTGCGGTGCCGCGGAGCTGGCGAGATGGAGGGTAGCGGGGAGGACATCCTCTCCAACGGGAATCATGACGTCGACAACGGCGGGCTCAGCGGATCTATGAGGCGGCGGTACTGTCGCGCAGCCAGTGAGCAGCGTCAGTGTGGAAGCCACGACCATGGCTCCAACGATGGAAGACAATTTCATGATCATCACACTCCTTGGATCTCTACTTCTGAGGAGGCTCGTCGCGATCCCCGTGGTCCACGTACTGAGTTTCTCCATCGAGCGAGTGACTCTAGCAGAAACGAAGAACGAAGGTCTGACCCCCCGGTTGCGGCTCTCACATTCCGAAGCAGCATCCACACTTACGAGTTGGACGCGATCGAACCACGGTTTCGGATCGGGCGGGCCGCCGGTTGTCGTACAGCCCAGGAGGAAAACGAGAGATACGGAAGTCGGTTCATGTGCCGCTAACGGTCGAGGGTGAGCGGCCAGCGCACGACCCGCCAGCGTTCAAGATTGAGCAACGGTCGAACGTGCGCTGGTCTGCTCGATCCATTGGTTAGGCCAATCAGCGTCCAGGGGTGATTGCGGTAAAGGATCGATCTCCCTGTTCCGTCACGGCAAGGAATGCCCATAGCTCCGCACCTGAGTTGGAGATCACCTTTACGCTCAATCTTCCCTGTTCCGCCTGATCTGCGATCGAAGCAAAGACGCTCGTGAGGTCAACCATCGCAAATGCTGGATGCGCTTCAAAATCATCTATTCTTTTACCAGCTTCAAGAATCACCTGCTCTGTCATCAAGAGCAGTTCCTTTTCGAATACTGACGAGTAGATCTCGATGGTCGCCGGAGTCGCTGCACTGGTCGAGGCGTACACGCGTAAGAATGTCTCGGCCCCGCCCGTGACGGGAACGTTGAGCAGAGTCACTTCGGACGAGAACTGTTCTTCTTTCACCAGAGGCAGTTCAGTTCCCAGAAAGACTCTACCAACTACGACCAAGCCCGAGATATCCTCGACCCGTAGCGTGTAGTGGAGTTTCCGCAATCCGTTTTTCTCGACGTGAAGAAATACGCCGCGGCTTCCGGCGTAGGTGGGATTGACCAGAAGCTGACCCGGCTCGAGTGTGAAGGGCTGATTCGGCGGGCATCCGGTCCCGATTCGACAGGGGAAGGGGAAAAACATCGTGATTGGGTCGTCGCTGCCATTCCTCGCTCGGAACTGGCTCGCCCAGTACTGCCCGCCGACCTGCGCCTCTCCTACGAACGGCATCAGGACCCGCTCGAGCGCGTCTGGCTGAGGCGGTCTAGCCACGCCGCGAGCACGAGTTTGCGCCTCGACTACCGATGCGGCAGAAACAATGGCCATCGCTATGATCAACTGGATTTTTGACATGATTTTTGGCCTGACGGCCCGGCGGTCACCTGACGGGGCACGCCCGAAATAGTATCAAGATCGAGTAGCGGTAGCGCGTGCCCGGGTCAACTGCACCGGCTCGGTTAGGCCGCGCCCCCTTCGAGATTGCGTATGTAGGTGACTTCCGCGATGGAGGCACCGAACACGTCAACGGTCCGAGTACCGGTGAGTACGAAACCGGATTTCTCGTAAAAAGCTCGGCCCGAGGAGTTTCTCTCCGCAACGGCAACGGAGATTTGGGCGTCATGCGACTCGTACGCCGAGACCCCGGCCTCGAGCAACCGTGTTCCCACACCCTGCCTCGCGTTCCGGGGCAAGACATACATTCGTAGAAGCTCCACCGTGCCCGCCTGGGGAGGTCCGAGGTGGATGAAGCCGACAACCACGCCGTGAGCGAGGGCCACGAGGAAGACGGCGCCGTCTTCTGCCATGGCGCTCTTGATCGCCTCGGTGTCGTACCAGGCGGCGAGAGCACGATTCTGTGTTTCCGGAGGAATGATGCCGGCGTAGGCGTTGGCCCAGCTCTCGGCGGCAACCGAGCGAATTTGCTCCACGTCCCCGAACCCGGCGGGACGTACGATGGTGTGGCCGCCCCTCACACGACGATTCTATCTCCACCTGTCCCCTGGCTTCTTGATGTAGTGCGCAAATACATAGGGCCAGGGAATCACGATGATGTCCAATGCGACTCCGATCAAGAAGCCCAGCGCAAGGTCGGATGAGCGGCCCACCGCCTGAAGAGGAACGAACACGGCGAGCAGCCAAAATGTCTTGTAGAACAGCTGCATGAAAATGACCGGGAGCATCGCCAGCGGGTATCGGATTCCCAAAGCAGACAGGCCCGCGAGGGCCGCCCACTAGCTGAATGCCACGCCGATCATAGGATCCCACGGCTCTTGGCGGTATGAGACCCAGACGCCCGAACCGACCAGTACGCAATTGAGTAAGTACATGGATCTGAGTACGTAGAGACGTAGGATCGAAACCTCGTCACTCATGAAGCCTCTGCTTCAGCCATGACCTCCCTCTCCAGTTCGGCGGCCGCTCCGACCAAGTGAGTGATCCCACATGCAGCCTAGACCGCCGCAGCCTCGCTCGGGCCCTCGAAAGATCGGCATAACGGCT
>DATKEJ010000040.1:0-4475 GCA_035512315.1 Rhodothermales bacterium
CGGCGGCATTGTTCAGGTTGAGCTTGGCCTTTATGCGAGCGCGATACGATTCTACGGTTTTGACCGAGAGATGCAATTTTTCGGCGATGTCCCTGGTGCTGAGACCGCGTCCTGTGAGCTCGAACACTTCGAGCTCTCGGTCACTCAAGACCTCCAACGGCGATTTTGTCAGCGCGCCCCGGCCATGCGCCATACCGAGCAGGAGCCGCTCGTTGACCTCTTCGCTCACGTAGATTCCGCCATTCAGCACACGTCGAATTGCTTTGATGATCACCTCACCGGCTTCCAGTTTCATCACGTAGCCGCGGGCTCCGGCGCGTATCGCCCGTTCTGCATAGAGCGCTTCATCATGGCGCGACACGACGAGGACCTGAAGGTCAGGCTTGAGCGCCATCATGTGCTTCATGAGCTCGAGGCCGCTCATACCGGGCAGTGAAATGTCAACGACAGCGAGGTCCGGTGTGGCCTCTTCCATCGCATCGAGCGCTTCCTCAGCGTTCTCAGCCTGGGCGACGACGGTTAAATCTGGCTCAGCGTCGATCGTCATGGCGAGCCCTTTTCTCATCAGGGGATGATCGTCAACGAGAAGAATCCGTTCCATATATCAATATCGCCTAAGTGCGTTGGTTTCTCAGCACCAAAGGT
Source organism: Rhodothermales bacterium (assembly GCA_035512315.1). Classification (GTDB taxonomy): domain Bacteria; phylum Bacteroidota; class Rhodothermia; order Rhodothermales; family DATKEJ01; genus DATKEJ01. Next base: position 646 of record DATKEJ010000040.1, read on the forward strand.
ACGGTACACGTAACGCTCGTACCCTCCTCCGGGATTGATCGGATTTCAAGCATCCCACCAATGATACGGGCTCGATAGTGCATAATACGTACCCCCATCCCTGATTCAACGGATCTTACACTCGGAAACCCGACCCCGTTGTCTCGAATCCGAAGCCGCAGCCGATCTGGGGCGAAGGCCAGCGCGATGCTCACCTCGGTGGCGCGTCCGTGCTTGACTGCATTGCTGACCGCTTCCTGGGCAATGCGGAAGAGGTGAGTGACCACGCTCCCGTCAATCGCTGCCGGTGATCCCATCGTGCGAACCTGGCAGGCAACCCCAAAAAGGGTTTGCGCGTTGCGCGACAGCCTCTTCAATGCCGTGGTGAGCCCTTCGACCTCGATGTCGACCGGTACGAGTCCCCTCGCGAGAGCCCTCGCCTGCTGGTCGGCCTCGCGGATCAAGCTCGTGATTTCCTGAGCCTGGGCCGCGGCATCGATGTCGATGTCAGACAACTGACGCGCAAGGTGCTGGCTCAGCAGGCCGATACCGGTGAGCATCTGGCCAAGCCCGTCGTGCAGATCCTGCCCGATGCGCTGCTGCTCCTGCTCGCTGATCCTCAGAATCTCCTTTTCAAGGCGGCGGCGGTCGCTTACGTCTTTGATCACGCCAGTGAAGATTCTACGTCCCTCTATTATCACTTCGCTGACGGCAAGCTCGAGCGGGAAAAGGGAATCATCCTTCCGGCGTCCCTTGACCTCTCGGCCGATGCCGATGATTTTGGCCTCTCCAGTTTCGAGGTAGTTCCTCATGTACGTGTCGTGCTCTTCCCTGTACGGGCTCGGCATGAGCACACTGACGTTTACCCCAATCACCTCTGATACCGAGTATCCGAAAATCTGCTCAGCCGCGCGATTGAACGTCTCGATAATCCCGCGCTCATTGACCGTGATGATCGCGTCGACGGCGGTATTGAGGATGGAACGGACCCGGTGCTCGCTGGCGCGAAGGGCAGCCTGCGTTCTGACGGTGGAGGTTACGTTCTGGGCAAGCCCGATGACGCTCCGTGCGTTTCCGCCAGAATCGCGCTGAATGACTCCGAAAATGCGGACGTTCAGAATCTCCCCGTCGGGTCGAACCAGCCGGTGATCCACGTAGAACGAGGTCTCGCCTGCCAGTGCCCGATCGAGCCTTTTGCGGACGCTCTCCGCATCGTCGGGATGGATGAATGTGAGCAGCTCCGAAAAACTTGGAATGGCCGCATCCGGGTCAAGTCCGATGATTCGGATCGCATCGTCCGAGAGAACGACCTCGTCCGTGTCAACGTCCCACTCCCACGAACCGACGCTGGATTCGGTCTGCTGATCGAGACCCTCAAGAGCTTCACCTTCGACCGCTATGTCAGATTCGTCTTCCGGCATGTTGTTAGTTTGAAATGAAAATAAGGTCCGCGAGCTACTTCGAATAACGGATATTCCGTGATGCGTCCGCCGCCGGCCCAGAGTGTTACTATCAAAGCATGGAGACAATTCCGCCCGTCGAACTGGAGTCTATACAAGAGATCAAGGACCATCTGAAGGGCAATGGCTCGCTGCGTGGGACCGTGCTGCAAGGACTCGACCTGCGTGACGCGGCGATCGAAGAGGTGCTCATTGCGCAGCCACTGCGTGACTGTTACTTCCTCGGATGCCGGTTCTCGAGCAGGCTTTACGACCACATAAGAAGTTCGGGCGGAACGATTTTCCCGATCTTCCGCGACCTGCCGTTCGATCCTTACCGCTCGTCGCTCTATTCGGTCTCGGAACTGACCGAAGGATACGAGCGGGGCAATCCCGCGTCGATGGCCAGAACGAGAGACGCAAGGATCTACCGTTTCTTCCAGACTCACAGGAAGGCCGGCAGGCGCACGCCTATCCTTGAGGCCCTGGCGTGTCGTATCCACGATCACGCGATCGATAACGCCCTTCGTGACCTGATCGACCCACCGGATTCAGCGGAACGGCGCATCGTGGGGGTTATGGGAGGTCACAAGCTTCGGCGGACGGATCCCGGCTTCCTGAACGTAGCCCGGATCGCCCGCACGATGACTCGCGAGGGCTATTTTATCGCAACGGGGGGTGGGCCGGGGGCAATGGAGGCCGGAAATCTCGGAGCGTGGCTGGCGGATCGCAGCGAGAGACAGCTCGTCGGGGCGATCGACCTTCTTCGACCGGAGCCATCATATGTCGACCCACACTATCTCGATCGGGCTTTCGACGTCCTCGATCGTTTTCCGACGGGTAGAGAAAGCCTTGCCGTCCCAACGTGGTTCTACGGACACGAACCAAGCAACCTTTTCTCGGCCCACATCGCCAAATACTTTGCCAACAGCATTCGTGAAGACGGCCTGCTCGCCATTGCGACAGCGGGAGTCGTGTTCTCGCCAGGAAGCGCCGGCACCATTCAGGAGATATTCCAGGATGCGGCCCAGAATCACTACGGATCGATGACGGTTGCGAGCCCGATGGTGTTTCTGGGAGTGGACTATTGGAGCCGCTTCAGGCCCGTCTACCAACTGCTGATGGCCCTCGCCGAGGGAAAGGCGTATAGGGGACTGATTCACATTACCGACGACCCTGAAGGGGCGGTCGACTTCATATTGAAGCATCCCCCCATCCCGGCATACTGACGACCAGACGCACACCCGATACCGGCGCGCTATGGAACACAGGGCGGACCGACCCCAAGGTCTCAGCCGACGCAGGACCATTTGTTTTCCCTAAGTGGAAAGGTTTCAGGAACGTCGTACAGGCTTGTGAGTTGCAACTCCGTTTTATACCATTGTGTTACGGGGTCTCCATTTTAAGCTTCCGCGCGGCGGTGCTCGAATGTCTGCACCTTTTGCGTGGCGGCTTTTTCTTTATGGAGCCACGTGGTACAACTAATACTTTTAAACCCGATGAACATCTACGTTGGCAACCTGCCGCACGCAACGACCGAGCCCGAACTGAAGGCAGCTTTCGAAGAGTTTGGCGTCGTGACCTCGGTTGCAATCATCAAGGACAGGTATACCGGCAAATCACGAGGGTTCGGTTTTGTCGAAATGCCAGAGGATGACGAGGCCAATGAGGCCCTCACTCAGTTGAATGGATCAGATTTCGGCGGCCGCACCCTGAGGATTAATGAGGCACGTCCTCGTGAGAAACGCGACTCACGCGACTCACGCCCCTCACGCGACTCACGTGATTCTCGTGATTCTCGTGACGGCGGCGGATACGGGAACCGGGGCGGCGGCGGCTATCGCTGACATCGGCACTGGTAGATTCTGCAGGGGCCCGGTCGTTCGGTTGGGCCTCTGCTGTTTTCCCGCTACCCGAAGCGCGTGAGGAAAGCGCCCGTTCGGCCGTTCAGGTAGACTTCCAGGTTCGGACACATCGTTCCGATCCATCGCCCCCAGGGAAACCCGACGATTGCGACGATTACCATGCTGGCGCTGAACACGATGCGCATGGTCAAATAGATGCCCGCGTGGAGGGCTAGAATACCGCCCGCGGCAAACGGTCGCGCCCGTTCGAACCAGAATGCCGGCGCCGCGATTTCGACAATGAGCCCGAACGCGAGAGAGACCGTGGCCAGCAGCCAGCTGTTCACAACCAGTTGCTGCACCGGATTCAACTTGAGCACGCCGAACTCGGCATACTTGTCAGCCGCCTTTTCGGCGATCCAGATCCACAGATGGCGCCCGTCGGGCCAAGCAAGGCCCGTTGCAATGAGCTTCGAGATGGCGCCCGTGAAATAGGCAAGTCCGATAAAGAAAACGAGCGTCCCGGTTACGAATCGGCGTCGCGAAGTCGCATCATCGAACAGCACGG
>DATKEJ010000041.1:0-5059 GCA_035512315.1 Rhodothermales bacterium
TCAGACTGAGAACGAGCGCCCCCGCTATCGGCAGAAAAAAGAAGAAAATCAGAACGAGCAGCCCCGGGAGGAGAAAGAAGAACGCCGCCCGGGAGATCGCCGTCTCAAAACGTCTCCCCGGCCGCGCCGCCGGAGGCGGAACGGTGAGTACCGGTGACTCGGTTACCAGCGTCCTCACGGCTGTTGGGGGGTAGGGGGATAGGAGATGGTGTCCACGTCCGCACCCCTGGAACCTGGAACCTGGATCCTGGAACCTGGAACTTGCAACCTGGAACCTGGATGCTCCCGCCTCGCGAGCATCCAGCGCCGCTTCGCCAGAATCTCATCCACCTCGCGGTCAAGCGATCCCAGCGCTTCGTCGATCGTCATCCTCCCCCTGATAGCCTCCTCGGCGTAGACCCAGACCTTGTCCGCGATGCGTTCCCATTCGGGAACCGGGGGGAGAGGCGTCACGCGTTGAAGCTGCTCGTAAAAAGCTGCCGCATACTCATTGGATGCCAGCAGCGAGTCCTGCCATGCGGACCTGCTCGGCGGGAGGTTGCCGGTTGCCCGGTAAAACCGCACCTGCTGCTCGGGACGAGACAGGAATTCGACGAACTTCCAGGCCGCTTCTTTATTCCTTGATCGCTCGAAAACGACCAGACTCGCTCCGCCGGCGAGGGAAACACCGGCGCTGTCGGGGCCGGGCATCGCGGCGGTCATCCACTCGTCCTTCAGATCGGGAGGCATTCTTCGGATAAACTCCCCGATCTGCCATGGACCGCTAAGATACATCGAGATATAACCGCGGGCGAACTCCTGATGGACGTTCGAAATCTGCGTATTGCTCGTCGCGGGCGCCAGTCGGTTCTTGAACAGGTCGACGTAGAACTCGAAGCCCTCCCGAAACTCGTGCGAGCTGAAATCGGCGTAGCGCCCGTTGTCTTTCAAAAGGGACGCGCCGGTCTGAAGCCCGAACAGCACCGGGTGCTGCCATTCATTCGTAGGAAGCAGGATTACGAAGCGGTCCTCCCCGGCCTGCCGCTTGACCGCTTGCATGGCCTCGATCCACTCGTCCCAGGTCTCCGGCATCGAATCATATCCCGCGTTTCGCAACAGGTCTTTTCGATAAAAGAGGAGGCGGGTGTCGACGTACCAGGGAATGCCGTACGTCACTCCGTCGACGACGTTCGTGCGCCAGATCCCATCGAAGTAATCGACGCGATCGACCGCTTCGGATGCCTCCGCAAGGGAATCGAGCGGCGCGAGGGCACGAAGGGCCGCAAACTCAGGGATCCACGTGTTTCCTAGCTGGCATACATCCGGCGTACCCTCGCCCACGAAGGCCGTCAGCAGCTTCTCATGCGCCGCACGCCACGGTATCTGCTGCACTCGAACCCTAATACCGGGATTCTCCCGCTCAAACTCCGGCACGAGTTGCTTGACCGTCTCCCCTTCCACCCCCAGTCCCCAGAAATCGATGACTACCGTCTCCTCCGACGCCGCCCCGCATCCTGTGAGAATGAGGAGTGTGAGAAGTAAGAAATGGGAAGTAAGACGTCCATCTCGACGTGAGTCGTGAGTCGTGAGTCGTGAGTCGCGAAGTGAGTCGTGAGTCGTAAGTCGTGAGTCGTTCGTCGTGAGTCGTGAGTCGAACGTGTCACGAGTTGACCAGATCGATGTCAATTTCGCTGTCACAACAATTTTGAGCCCCTTACTCCTTATTGCTTAATCCGACTCACGACTCACCACTAACAACTCACTTCTCACTTCTCACCTTCACCCCCACTCCCACCTCACATTCAAGCCATCCTCCTTCAAACCCCGCCCTGCACAGCCCCCGCCGAACTGCCGAATTCTCGCGCATCAGCCTCCATACCAATTCCGACCGATAGTTCTCGATCATCGCGATAATCGGCCCTTGATCTATGCCCAGGTAGTCGGTATCGAACCAGCCGACCTCCGGCACCACCACGCCGTGCTGCACCTTCACATCCATCGTGAAGGTCGGATTGAAAGCATCCAGAAATCCGTACTTCCCGTAAAGGTGCTCGTCGTAACGGTCGCGCATAGCCATTAACGCGGGAATTGTTATCTCCGGGGCAAAGGGAATTGAACCGCCCGCCGCAGTAGGCGCAAGCGTGCCGTCGTCGTGAATGCCGGTCGCACTCGCCCCGCGTGCCCAGTAGGTATGGAACCGACGCGCGACTCCGTCGACGACCATCATGGTGTCCTTGGGGCCGTCGCTGGCGGTCAGGCCCCAGATCTCTGCCGAATAGCCCATCCACTGGTTGGGGTTGTCTATGGCATAATTTCTCTGGGAAATGGTCGCCAGCCTGGAGTTTTCGAAGTAATCAATCTCCTTCTCGCGGGCGTATGCATCCCGGATTCCACGAAAGTCGATCCAGATGTGCGAGTATTGATGGCCGAACAGGGGGCTGAACTGAACGTGTTCCTGGCCAAAGAACCGGTCCCATTCGTGGGTCGCGGTGAACGCCTCCCACGCCGCCGGCCCCACCGGATGTGTCGGCGAGCCGAGCGCCAGCACGTAGAGCAGCATCGCTTCATTGTATCCACGATAATCGGCGTTGATGAAGTCGCGCTCCGGATGCCATCCCATTCCGATGAGCGGCTGCCGGGGCTGCACCCAGCTCCACTCAACGCGCCGATACAGAGAGTCCGCATACGCGCGGATGTCGGACTCCTCGGTCCCATCGAAGTACTCGGCGCTGAAGAGAACCCCCGCCATCAAAAGAGCAGTGTCGATCGAAGACAATTCGACTTGCTGGAATCGCAGGCCCGTCTCCATATCCAGGAAGTGATAGAAGAATCCCCGGTAGCCCGACACGTCCGAAGGGGCAGAACTCTGCGGCGCATTCCACAGAAATTTGAGCGTGGTCAACGTCCGGTTGCGAGCATCCTCTCTCGAAACGTATCGACGCTCGACGCCGATGGGGTAGGCGGTCAGTGCAAATCCGATCGCGGCGACACTCGAGAATGACTTTGTCGGCCACCTGTCCGGAACGAGGCCGTTGCGCGGGTTCGTAGTCTCCCAGAAAAAATCAAACGTCCTGCGCTCGAGGTCATCAAGAAAAACCTCCGTCGAGTCCGCTTCCGTACCAGGTGCGGAGCTCGTGCCGACCCGCGAGGCACCGGGGGCACATGCGGTGATGACCAGAAGAAGCGTAAGAGCGCAAGCTTTCATTGATGGAGGTAGTTCCAAAGCCGCACGTATTGCTGGTTTGTGGGATCGGACTCGAGGAGGCGTCTGGCGTACGGCCGAGCTTCTTCGGGTCGATTGGTATTCAGGTAAAGCGACGCGAGATTACCTATCGCCTGATAGGCATCGGGGTCGAGTGAGATCGCTTTCTGAAAGTCCGTCTCCGCCCCGGCGAAGTCGCCCGCAAGGGCTCGGGCGAAGCCCCGATTGTTGTAGGCTTCGCCGAACGCCGGATTATCCGCCAGGAGCCGATCGAACGTCTCGCGCGCCTTGTCCAGCTTCTCCGAGGAGACATACGCCATGCCCAGGCGATTGAGGAATCGAAGATGTGTGGGCCGAAGCCGGACGACCTCCTCCAGGTATGTGACGGCCTCCTCCGTATCTCCGGATTCGCTCAGCGCCTCACCGATTCGATAAAGCATCCATGCGTCTTCAACCCTGGAGCGATCGATCCTCCTACTCATCGCGACGATGGCATCGTAGTCCCGCTGCAGGTATCGCAGCCGGACGAGGGACGGTGCGACTCTCTCAAGCGGTTCCTCCTTCAGAGCGTGCTCGAGGCGAACGTCCGCGGAATCGAGGAAGTAGGGCACGTCCGATATCTCCTCGAAGTAAGTCATGTAGCCCTCGGCCACCTCTCGGTGGGTGGGATGCGGGTCGATGAGGCTTGCCAATCCGACAAACTCCGACTGCTTGCCGACCTCCTCCGGTGTCACCCGCTCGGGAACCCGTATGTAGTGGTCCGTGACGCGAACGTGAGGGATATCTATAGATCCGGAGACCGGCATGTGGCACGAGGCGCAGTCGTCTTCCTGAGCCTCCCGCAGCGAAGCCGGAGCGGAGCACCCGGGTACGGCCGGACCCTGAGGCGCACTTACGGTCGTGACCTCCGCATTCGTGTGACACGTTTGACACACCTCACGATAATGATCCGAGCCAAGAGCCTCGATGGGAAGATGAGGATCGTGACATGTGGTGCAGGTCATCGGGCGGAGTCCGGAACCTTCGCGACGCGACTCGACAAAGCACTCGCTCATTTTCAACCGGTCGGGATGCGATGCCATGATAAACTGGTGCGCACTGTCGCCATAGCGCGGCCAGAAGACATTCATCACGTCGCCGAGGTCCATACCCGGGCGGAAATCAAAGGGCGTTTTTCCATCCTTGAAGATCGTAGCCCCCTGCATGTGGCACCGCTGGCAGACGTCGAACTGCCTTTCTATCGGCAGCTTTGCGGGGTTCACAATAGAGAAGTCGATCTCCCGGGCGACGTCGACGATCTGCCCGGCCTTCTTCTCCGCAACGTGCAGTTCGCCCGGACCGTGGCAGCGCTCACAGTCGATACCGTCCGGCACACTCGTGAAACGGTTCTCTGACGCCGGATCGAAAGCTGAAACAGCGTTGTGGCACGCCATGCATGGCTGCGTGATCGGCCGGCCGAATCGGTAGTTATTGCCGTCGTCAAACTTCGGAGGGAGGTCCCATTTTCCGTCCTGGGCATACCACGTCATCGGCATCTGGTAGAGATATCCGTTGACCTCCATGATATGCGAGTTCGTGTGCTGGCCCGATCCGACGATGTAGTCGATCTGCTCGATCCGCTTGTGCACCGTATCCCTGTCTGAAAGCCGGTACTCCATTATGAAGAGCTCGTCGCCCCGGCGAATGGCCTGGTAATAGAGATCTTTATGCGGATCGTAAACGGGCTTCACGCTCTCCCATTCAGCCGCACTGTGGTGCACGAGAGCGGGCTTGAACGAGCGACCCATCTGCGCCTTCGTAAAGGTCTCGAACTTGTCGGAATGGCAAGCCTGGCAGGCTTCCTTACCGACGTACTTAACCTCCGCCCCCAAATTGCGG
>DATKEJ010000042.1:0-7500 GCA_035512315.1 Rhodothermales bacterium
AAAGGCGCTCTTCTTCGAATTGAGAATGGCGGCCTGGTCGACGCGGAGCGGCGGTACCCAGTGCTCCGCATCCTTGTACAGGCCGTAAGGGAAGGCGATAAACCTTTTCAGGTCGGCGGAAGACTCGACAGGTCTGACGACGTATCCTGTTTCCATCAAAGCTGGAGAGGCTACGGTCAGGCGGTGCCGACCTGAGGTTGACCGTTGCTCGATATCACGCCGTGCCGAAGCCCAACCGTGCGGAATGCGTCCAGAATTCGATCGAGGTCGTCATCCGTGTGCGTCGCCATGTAGGAAGTACGCATCAGCGACTGCCCTTTCGGAACGGCCGGCGGGATGACCGCATTCACGAAGACGCCCTCATCCAGCAGGTCGCGCCAGAATCGGAAGCAGGTCATCATGTCACCCACCACTACAGGAATAATGGGCGACTGGCTGTTCCAGATGTTGAATCCGGCATCCCGGAAACCCTCGCGCATGTAATCGGAGATCTTCCACAGCCGTTCGAGCCGCTCCGGTTCGGCCTCGAGTATCTCCAGACATTTCAGTACCGTCGCCACGTTGGCAGGCGGCATGGAGGCCGAGAAAATATGCGCCGAGCTGAAGTGGCGAATGTAATCTATGACGTCTCTGTCACCCACGCAGAACCCGCCGAGCGAGGCGAAGCTCTTGGAGAACGTTCCGGTGACGAGATGGACTCGGTCGGTCAGTCCAAACGAGGCGGCCGAACCCTTGCCGCCCGGGCCGATTACACCGAACGCATGCGCGTCGTCGAGCATCAGTGCAGCCCCGAACTCTTCAGCGAGATTGACGAGCTCGGGGACTTTCGCAATGACTCCACTCATCGAAAAGACACCATCCGACACGATGAGCCGGCGTCCGGACGGACGCTCGGATTCGGCCCGATCAAGCAGCATCCGCAGCTGATCCATGTCGTTGTGTCGATACCGCACCGTGTCGGCGAGGCTCACCTGTGTACCGGCGACGATACAGGCGTGATTGTCCTTGTCAGAGAAAATTGTGTCGCCTTTGGACGCCAAGGCTTGGATGACCCCCTGGTTGGTCATGTAGCCCGTCGAGTAGAGGATGCAGGCATCCTTGCCCATGTACGCGGCGATCTGCTCCTCGAGCTCGATGTGCAAATCGAGGGTCCCGTTCAGAAAGCGCGAGCCCGTACAACCCGTGCCGTACTGCTCGATGGCGTCTTGAGCGGCCTTACGGACTCTCGGATCGGAGGTCAGGCCCAGGTAATTGTTCGAACCGGCCATGATGATTTCACGGCCGTTAATGATGGCTTTTGACCCCTCATTTCGCTCTATTGCTCTGAAGTAGGGGTAAAGTCCCAAGTCGTTAACGACCTGGTACTCTCCACCAGGAGCAAAGAACTCATGGCAACGATCAAAAATCGAGGGATCCGATCTAATCTGGGGTGAGTCGCTCAAATCAGGAATTTTTGGTGCCTTATGGGCCAATTTACTCCAAAGCGTCGCAATTAACACCCTGATCAAACGTGCGACATGTTCGCAGGTCTGGACGAGGGGTGGCCTTCCCGGGAGACTTTCGAAAAACGACGGGGCTAAAGAGTTATCCGGAGTGACATAGTCGCGACCGGCTCAACCCCGTTGATCGCCGTGAGATCCTCACCTACGTCGAAGTCAAAGAGGTGGCCGCCGACGTAGGCATCCAAAACGTTCAGTCCGTATGCGATGACCGTTCCGATGATGGTGAGGTCCCTGTTCCTTTTATAGCCATCACGCCTGGACCGGAGCGCGAAGGTCGAGATCCCCGGAAACTCGAGGTATTCGTCCTCATACTGCGGAAACGGATGAGGATCCTCGTCCAGATACGCGCCATACAGATACGCCCGGTTGTAGAGGTCGAACTGCCGGTCGTTGTGAACCGCTACGACTGTCAGCCCCCCGAGCACAGCCGCTATGATCGGCGCCTTGATCGGCTGGCGGTTGTATATCTGGCCGAGCCCGGGGAGGAGCGCCGATCGCCAGAGAGCGCCGGTCGGACTGTGCGTTGATTGCTTCGCCCGGCCGACGACGAGCGAGTCTCCCGTCTGACCCCATGCGACGTTGGCAACCGCCAGCAGGAGTGCCACGGCGATCCAGCGAAAGTGCTCGCGCATGGCCGCTCAGGCAATGTCTCAGATGCCGAGAAGGATCTCGATCACGCGCTCGAGATCCTCTCGAGAGTAATATTCGATCTCGATCCGGCCCTTACCGGCCTTGTACTTTATCGCCACCTGCGTGCCGAAACGGCTCCGAAGCTGGTCAGTCAGAGCCGTGATCTGGGTCGATTCGGGTCCGGCGCCGTTCGTCCGTTTCGGCTTCGGATCCGGCAGAGGCTCACCCAGGCGCCGAACGATCTCTTCCGTCGACCGGACCGAGAGCTGCTCCTCGATTATCCGATTCACGATGGCCTGCTGTACCTCGGCGTCATCGACGGAAACGAGCACGCGCGCGTGTCCGGTGGAAACCTCGCCGTCTCTCAATGCTTTCTGAATGGCGGGAGGCAATCTCAATAAACGCAAAGCGTTAGCTACGGTCGACCTGTCTTTTCCGACTTTGACTGCGACCTGCGCCTGAGTCAGCGAGCATTCGTCGATAAGCCTGTGGTAGCCAAGAGCTTCCTCTATCGGATCGAGGTCCTGGCGCTGGATATTTTCGACCAGGGCCCACTCGAGCATGTGCTCCGTGCCCGCTTCACGGACATAGGCATCGACTCGTTCCAGACCTGCAAGACGAGCCGCTCTGACCCGGCGCTCACCTGAGATCAGCTCGTAATCTCCGCTGTCTGTCGGACGGACGGTGACTGGCTGGATCAAACCGTGTTCAGCGATCGAGGATGCCAGCTCAGCGAGGGATTCCTCTCCGAACCTTTCCCGCGGCTGGTAAGGATTCGGGCGGATCGCGTCGATCTCGATCTCGACGATCTTCCTCAGGGCTCTGGCGCGTTCCTCGAAGTTATAGAACTGGCCTTCGACGAGGGCGGTCGCAGTGTCGTCACCCTCCGCGCCCGGCAGAATCGCTCCCAAACCCTTTCCCAACGCCTGCTTCTTCGCCATAGTCACGAACTCGATTTGTACTGGTGGATCGTCAACTCCTACCTCCCGGTCACGTGCCCGCGAGTCGTTCACCTGCAGGGACTGCGGGGTTCGCGCCGTTACCTGTCAGCCGATCGCTGTTCTTTAGTATGATCTCACGAGCGAGTGAGATATAGTTGCGCGCGCCGACGCTGGTGGCGTCATAGAGCAGAACCGGCTTTCCGAAACTGGGCGCTTCTGCAACTCGCACATTCCGCTGAATGACCGTATTGCAGACCTTCGATCCAAAGAACCGCTTTACTTCCGACAGCACCTGATTGGACAACCTGAGCCGGCCGTCGAACATTGTCAAAAGAACCCCCTCGATCTCCAAGTCGGGATTCAAGTGTTGCCTGACCAGCTTAATGGTATTGAGAAGCTGCCCCAGGCCTTCGAGCGCGAAGTATTCACACTCGACCGGAATAAGGACGGCGTCGGCCGCGGTAAGGGCGTTGAGGGTAAGAAGCCCCAGTGACGGCGGACAATCGATAATCACAAAGTCATATTTCCGTCGAAGGTGCCCTATCGCGTTTCGCAGCACTTTCTCCCGGTTGGGCAGGTCGACAAGCTCGACCTCGGCCCCGACGAGATTGATGTGACTCGGAACGATATCGAGGAACGGCATTTCGGTCGGGAGCACGATTTCTTCGATCGGCACCTCGTTGAGCAATACGTCGTACGTCGACGAGGCAACCGTCCTGGTATCGATTCCGACGCCGGATGTGCAGTTGGCCTGAGGATCGCTGTCGATGAGCAGGGTCGGGTGCTCAGTGGCCGCGAGCGACGCAGCCAGATTGATTGCCGTCGTAGTTTTTCCAACCCCACCTTTCTGGTTCGCTATCGCGATAACCTTTCCCATATCACACGGCTGACCAGCGCCTCCGAAAGCCGCCCTGCCGACAGGAAGTCGACATACGAAACGGCTCCGAAAATATAAACGGATGTACCCGAACGGACAATCAATGTGGAAAACCAAGTGCGGCGCCCCGCCTCCGCGCTTATTTCCCCCCACCGGTTGGCGGATCGAGCGCGTTTTCCTCTCCCACCTTATGTTCTTGACGAGCGGCGACGGTGTCGCGCCGCCTTACCGCAAACGACTTTCGTGGTGGCACGTTCCTTCGTCATCAAACCCGACGACCAGCCGGTATACCGAGAGCTGATCATCGACTACAAGGCTGCCCTGAATCCACAGCAATTCGACGTCGTGCAGTCTCCCGGCGGACCCGCGCTCGTGATCGCAGGCGCAGGCACGGGCAAAACCCGAACGCTCATCTACCGGGTGGCCTACCTCGTCGAAACCGGAGTGCTTCCCCAACGCATCGTGCTGCTGACGTTCACTCGCCGGGCGGCCGCCCAGATGGTCGACCGGGCGGCCTCGCTGCTCGACGGCCGCTGCCGGGATGTTCGGGGCGGCACGTTCCATTCCTTCTGCCTGTCGATCCTGCGGCGGCACGCGGACCGGGTCGGTCTTCCCCCCGTTTTCACCGTGATTGACGAATCCGATTCGGCCGACGTCGTCAACCTGATCCGTACCTCAAAGGGATACCACAAGCTCGAACAACGCTTCCCGCGGAAGGAGGCGCTCCGATCGATGTTCTCCGCTGCCGTCAACCGGCGGCTGACCCTTCAGCAAATCGTCGAGTCGGATTATCCTCAGTTCATCGGCCACCTCGATCGTATTCGGGAAGTGCAGGTGGACTACACAGCTTACAAGGGCACGCACGGACTCGTCGACTACGACGACCTGCTTCTGCACACGCATCGGGTCATGGAAAGCGATCCCAACGTCCGGCGGCAGATCGCCGCGGCGTGCGAGCACGTTCTGGTCGACGAATATCAGGACACGAATCGGCTTCAGGCGCTGCTCGTGGATCATCTGGCGTCGGTTCACCACAGTGTCATGGTGGTCGGCGACGACGCGCAGTCCATCTACCGCTTCAGGGGGGCCGATTACCGCAACCTTTTCGAGTTCAAGGATAGACAGCCGGGCACGCGCCTCTTTACCATCGAGCAGAACTACCGATCGACGCAGCCGATTCTGGATCTCGCGAACGAAGTAATTCAGCAAGCCCGAACCAGGTTCGACAAGCATCTCTTCACGAAGCGTCAGGGAGGCGACCTGCCCGGGGTCGTCCCCTGCCCCGACGAGCGCACCGAGAGCAAGTTCGTGGCCCAGATGATTCTTCAGTTACGGGAGGAGGACGTTCCGCTCAACCGGATCGCAGTACTCTTCCGGAGTAGCCACTCGTCCTTCGATCTCGAGCTGGAGCTTGCCAGGAGATCGATCCCGTTCGTGAAATACGGAGGAGTCAAGCTCAGCGAGGCTGCGCACGTCAAGGACGTCGTCGCATACCTACGCGTCCTGGAGAATCCCGCCGATGCCGTCGCCTGGGGAAGGATTCTGACCCTTCTGGAGGGCATCGGCCCGAAGACCGCGGGCGAGATCGTTCGGTTGGTGACGAGCGCCACAGACCCACTGACGGCCGACCCCACCCTGGCGAGCACACGGTATGTCGAGTCGATTCGACGCCTCTTCGAAACCCTGCGCGGGCTTCGTGAAGCGGAATCGACCCTCGCCGAGGAGGTCGAATCGGTCGTCGCCTATTACGATCCGATACTCCGTCGCCGATATCCCGACGACGCCGAGAAGCGGATGCGGGATCTCGACCATTTCGTAGGGCTGGCTCGCAACAGTGCGTCGCGCCAGACGTTTCTGAGCGAGCTCGTGCTCGATCCCGTCCAATTGACGGCGGTGGAGACGCACTCCCAGATCGACGACGAGCCGCCCCTCATCCTTTCGACGATACACTCGGCAAAAGGGCTCGAATTCCACACCGTGTTCGTCATACAGGTGCTCGAAGGCTCCCTTCCCTCCGCTTACGCGCTCGACGACGACGAGTCGATCGACGAGGAGCTCAGGCTTTTTTACGTGGCGGTCACGAGGGCCGAAACGAACCTCTTCATCACTTATCCATCCCTCAAGTACCGTCGCGGACAGGGAGACTACTTCGCCAACCCGAGCCGCTTCATCGAGGATCTGGGGTCCGAGCTGCTCGAACCCTGGCAGATCGTCACCGCGCCTCATCTTCCCGCCGAAGCGGGAGACAAAATCGAAGGTGATGAGCGGGTCTGACGAGCACGGAGGGGAGATCGTGGTCCGGGCAGTCGGCTTCGAAAGAATGCCTGAGCTTGCCGCAATGAACCAAATTCTTTTTGAAGAGGAGCGAATCATCAACCGCTTCGACCGGCCCGACCTCGTCATCCTCATCGCGTATGCGGGAAAACAGCCGGCCGGATTCAAGATCGGGTATGGATTGGATTTCGGCGTTTACTACAGCGCAAAAGGCGGGGTACTCGAACCGTTTCGGCGGCGCGGGATCGCCGCTCTGCTCTTGGATCAACTCATGGAGGAGGCCCGTTCCCGCGGATACAGCTCGTTCTGCTTCGATACGTTTCCGAATAAACACACCGGGATGACTGTGCTCGCTCTGAGACGCGGCTTCTCGGTCCAAGAAGTTCGGCTCAGCGACGTGTACGGGGACCTGCGGATCAGATTTTCGACTGGTTTGATGCGCGAACAGGAATGATAACTATCACTATCCTCGAACCCGCCACGCAACCGCTCGATAGCCCGGTCGTAAGCTCCCCGGTTTAGCCGTCCGAATAACGCCTGCCAATGCGCACCTTCTTAGCCGAAGTTCTCGAAGGCATCTGGATTGCCGGGCGGGCCATTCGGACGAACCTGATGCGCTCAGGACTCACCACGCTCGGCATCGTGGTCGGCATCGTCGCCGTGACCTCGATGTTCACCATGATAAACGGAATCGAGCGCGGCTTCGAGCGCTCGATGGAAATGCTCGGCACCAACGTGCTGTATGTCCAGAAGTGGGCCTGGTTCACGTCAGGCGACGAGTGGTGGGAAGTCCGAAATCGCCGCGAGGTGAAGGAGGACATTGCCGACGCCATCTTGCGGTCGGCGCGTTATCCCGAGGCGGTCGCTCCGGTGGCTCAAACCGCACGGCCTGTCACATATCGCGATCGAACCGTCTCGGGCATCTTCATTCAGGCGTCGACACCGGCCTACACGAAGACGAACGACATCGATCTCTCGGCGGGGCGCTTCTACAGCGACATCGACTACCACTCGGGACGGCGTGTGGCGGTGATCGGGGCGGAAGTCGCCGACGGCCTCTTCCCCACCGAGAATCCGCTCGGAAAGGATATCCGCGTTGGCGGACATGAATTCGAGGTCATCGGCGTTATGGCGCGACAGGGCAAGTTTCTCGGTCTCTTCTCGATCGATTCGCAGATCCAGATGCCGCTCAGCGCGTTCCGATCGCTTTTCGGGATGTCGCACCGAGGTCTTACCATCCAGGTGAAGATCCCTAATGCCGAGTTGCTCGGACCTG
>DATKEJ010000043.1:0-4738 GCA_035512315.1 Rhodothermales bacterium
GGCACTTTCTTCTCGTGGTCAAGACTTTTTTTTTGGAGTACAGGTTATGTATTGCCGTCCCGACGTGTCTATTGGGTATCCCGAAGCCATGCAACATCGAAACTACACGCCCGACTGGACTACTTCGTCGCGCCGCGAGGAGCGCGCGGGGGGTGGTGCCGAGCATTCCGCAAGTGTGGTCCATACAGTAGTGGGTGAGCCGGATGCCGACCCGGCCGACATCCCGGAGTCGGTCATCCATGAAATCTGGAGAACCCAGCAATTTCGAATGGATGACCTGCAAACCGTTGACGGTCGGCGGGTCGTGGTTATTGATCGTGGGCGACTCAATGACGATCAGGGACCAGATTTCCTGGATGCACGAATCATCGTCGGAGACACTACATGGGTCGGGTCGGTGGAGATTCACCGGGCGTCCTCAGAGTGGAAGCGACATCGTCATCACGAGGATCCAGGCTACCACTCCGTGATTCTACACGTGACGTTGGTCGCCGACCGAAGTACCGGCCGGCTCCAGCGCAATGACGGAAGCACGATTCCTGAGATCGTGCTCTACCCTCGGCTGAGAGAGTCGCTGAGGAAGCTGCAATGGCAGTTCAGGAAAGGCGGCCAAATGTTCTTCGCCTGTCACGAACACTGGATGAGGGTTCCAGACATGGTCATCGCGCCATTCCTCGATCGCTTGGCGCTAGACCGGCTGAAACGGAAGGCGGCCCGGTTCGGCGAGCGTTTCCTCTCCATGCCGGATCTCGACCAGGTGCTCTACGAGGAGATTTTCAGATGCCTGGGATATGTCCAAAACTCTGAGGCGATGGTCCTGCTGGCGCGACGCGTTCCTCTGTCCATGCTGCGGGCGGTTCCCGATCCGCGCGATGGGGCTGCACTCCTTATGGGGTCGGCGGGCCTGCTGCGCCCCGGTGACGTGAAGCAGCCCTCCGACGCCGACTCGGATCTATTGCGGCGATTCGAAGAATTGGCGGTCCGCGGTGCTCCCGATCCCCTGCCGCGAACGGTATGGCGTAATGCGCGACTTAGACCTGCAAACAGTCCGCGACGCAGGGTTCTTCAGGCGGCGCTCCTCCTCGGCCCGTGGGGAAGGCTGGGGCCTCACCTCATGGAGAGTGCGGGAGGAGTACTGGAAGCTGAAAATCCCGGCAACTGGCTTCGTGCGCTTCTCGACTTTCCACGAGATGTGGCTGCTTACGTTGCGCCGGGCGGATCGGATAAGGAGCTGCGGATAGGTCTCGAAAGGCGCGTGACAATCGTCGCAAATGCGGTCCTGCCTCTCCTGTTGCTTCAATCCGAACAGCGAGAATTGTCGGATGCCGAGCAGCGGTGCATGGAGGTGCTTCACAAACTTCCAGTTGTAATGGATCAGGTTGTCCGACGATATTCGGGCGAGCGAGGACGTCCAGTTTCGACTTGCGTGGGGCAAGGCCTGCACGAGTTATCAAGGAGCTGGTGCGGCGAGGGAAGGTGCCGCGAATGTCCGATCTGGAAACACATCGCTTCGCCAGTGAGCCGTGTCATACAATCAAACGACAGAAAGCGTGCAGCATCAGATCGTCCGAATCGTCAAGATGACGTTTGATCCGGGCAGGATCCCGGAATTCCTCGACATCTTCCATAGCTCGTGCGAGCGGATCAGGAACCGTGACGGATGCCTTCATCTCGAGTTGCTCGTCGACGCGCGCCGGCCGAATGTGATGATGACGTACAGCGTTTGGACGTCGGAGGACGCGCTTGAAGCATACCGGGGCAGCGATCTCTTTCGCGAGACATGGTCCAAAACGCGGCTGCTGTTCGTCGACAAACCCGAGGCAACGAGTTTTCGCCGTGTTACTAATTCCGACGAACGGGGTACTTGAGTGTCAATTCACATCGACAGCTTGAGCCCGACGATCGCTGTTCGCCCGGGGCCAGGAAGACCGAGCTGGTTCTCCACGACAGCGTCACCTGCGTTGTTAAGCCTCGCGAATAATTCAGCCGATGTCTGTCTCGTGAACATCAGCCGGTAGGCGGCACGCATGTTGATGACCGCCGATGAGGCGAGGTCCACGAACCCGCCGTCCTCGTCCAGAGAATAGGCCGGGCCCGTGTAAAGGGTTTCGAGGGTGGCCGACACACCGGATCCATGCGTGTAGTTGATGCGGACTGCTCCCGAACTCTCCGGTCGCTCGGTAAGCGGCCGATCATAGTCCCCCGACCCGGCCTCCTCAGCCCGGAGATGGCTGACGGTGGCATCTGCGGTGACGAGGAGATGCTGGGTGGGCCGGTACGAGCCGTTCAGCTCCAGGCCCACGTTCCGGCTTCCGCCCAGGTTCACGCGCATGCGTTTGGACTCACCATCTTCAATCACCGCAGTCTGGTCGATCACGTTCGAAGTCAGCGTCAGAAAGCCCGTTGCGACGAGGGTAAGTCCATCCCTCTGGTAGGTGACCGACGACTCCGTCAGCCAGGCCTCCTCGGTGCCCAGATCGGGATTGAGGACGAAACGTCCGAGCGCCCCGGAGAATTGCTCTCGCAGGGTTGGGAATCGTGATCGACGTCCTGCTGACGCTCGAATCTGGAACGGGCCGGTCAGCTCGTATATCACGCCGGCTCTGAACCCGATCTCAGCCTGCGCGTCGGGCTCGGCAAAAATGTCGGCCTCAAGCACCGATCGCGAATCCAGGTTGACGCCGGCAGAATAGGTGGCAGCACCCGATCGATAGTCCGCCTCGAGGCCGGCGTTGACGAGGAGCTGGGCAAAGTGCTGTTTCGGCCCCTCCTCCGCTTGAACGACTGGACCCTGGGTGTAACGGGTGTCGACCTGATCATGCCGCGCGTGCGAGCCGCCTGCCGAAAATCGGATGCCGAAGTCATCGAAGTCTCCGCCAACAAGGAAGCGTGTTCCAACGGTCATGTCGTCGTCATCCTCCTCTTCTTCGACCGTTTCAAAGGCGTCGGAAGCGTACCCCACGATCCGCTGTTCGAAATGGTTCATCCAGACAGAAGTTTGATAGGATACTGGGCGGTTTCCGTCCGATGGTCGGCCGACGGAGGCGATGAACATTCGGTTTGTCCAGTCGGGATACCGCCAGTAGCGGACTCCACCGTCGGCAGGATCTTTGTGACCCTCTGGTGCGATCCCCTTTTCGGCATCGATTACGAGCGCGGCGATGCTGACGGCCAACTCCGACGCAAAAGTATACTCGGCTCGGGCGAGAGCGTTGATCCTCTTGAGGTCGGTGTTCGTCCGAAGGTTGGAATCGGATTGACTGTAAGGCAGATCGACGCTGCTGGGAAGCGTCAGCCCGTCGCGCTGAACGTAGCCGACAGAAGCGAGGTAGCTGAACGCAGATGACCGTCCGATGTGGGTGGCATCGAATTGGCGCTCACTCCCTGATCCCAGGTGAAAGGCTGCCTCCGTGAATCGTCCGGGGCCCGCGAGATCGCGGGAGATCAGATTCACTGCGCCGCCCATCAGGTTCGTTCCAAACTCCGAAGAAACGGAGCCTTTCGAGACGGAGATACTGGCCAGTGCAGATGCGGGGATGAGGTCGAGGTCGACGCGGTTATCCCACGGGACATTCAGCAGCGCCCCATCGAAATAGACTGCGAGTTGTCGTTCCCCCGAATTGCGAAGATATAAAAGCGTTTCACCTCGAGAATTAGTCTGGAGATGGGCTGAAGGGATGAGGCGGGCGACGTCGGCGACGTTCGTTGCGTCGGTTCGTTCGATCGAGGAAAGCCCGATTCGCTGGATCGTGCTCGCCGAGCGGTTTTGGGCCGCGCGGCTTCCGACGACTACGGCGCCCGGGTGGAAGAAGGTCGTCGAGTCGGTGAGAACCCTGAGCGAGTCGCCGACCCTAACCAATATGACCGTATCGGACTGGGCCTCGCGTTGTGCCAAAGCCGGAGAGGCTGCCGTCACGACAGCCAGCACCACTGCAATCCCGTACCTGATCATTGATCCGCGCCTTCCAATTGCTTCGCCCGGCCGCCCTTTACGCCGTGTCGGAAGAAACGTTCTATTGGCGGGGTATATCGCGCCGGGTCAGATGACGGTTCCCGGCGGAACGACCGCGTTCTTCGGGATAATGACGATCCCGTCACGAATCGAGTAGCACTCGCCGTCGTGGTTCTGGAGGCCGGCCTCGTTCCGGATCACGCAGCCCTCCCCTATCTTCACGTTACGATCGATGATCGTATTCTCGATTCTGCTTCCCGGACCAATTCCAGGCCTGTCGGGTCCGTCCAGGCCGCGGTCGCGTACAGCGCGGTCGTGCCAGCTGTAGTAGTCGAAACCCAGCATGACGGTTCGGTGCAGCGTCGAACCCTCACCGATGAACGAGCGGATTCCGACTACGGAGTCAGAAATGTGGCTGTCGAGAATGACACACGCCTCTGCGACGAGGGAGTCGACGATCTCGGAGTGCCTGATTTTGGCCGGGGGGAGGATGCGCGGGTTCGTATAGATAGGCGCGACCGGATCGAACATGTCGAACTCCGGCGCCGGGCGGGTAAGGGCGAGATTCGCATCGAAGAAAGAACGTATCGTTCCGATATCGCTCCAGTAGCCGGTAAACGGATAGCTTGACACCTTGCGCCCCTGGATGGCGCTTGGAATCAACTCCTTGCCGAAATCCGTGAACGTGGGATTCCCATCCAGTTCATCGATCAGCACGTCGCTGTCGAAAATGTAGATACCCATCGACCCGAGGTACACGCGCCCCGCCTCCCTCATCTCGGGAGA
>DATKEJ010000044.1:0-12496 GCA_035512315.1 Rhodothermales bacterium
GATCGGGCCGAGGCGCATAGCGTAGGGTAGGCAGCCGTCTTGGGACACGTCTCTAAACACTGAAGCACTGCGGCTTGATCCCCTCGGGGTGGGGCACTTCCACTGGAACTCTACGCTTTGGCGGCTCGGTCGACGGCCATGCCTAGCGGAATGCCCCTACGCGGGTTTACGGTAGACCCGTGGTACCGGACAGTCACCCCGGGCTTCATCCCGGGGTTGGGCGGCGCCCCCCAGATTTTTTCACCGGGCTTCAGCCCGGCTCGGAGGGTTTGGTGTCGGTCCCCCCCAACCGCCATTTGCAGGGGATAATCCTGTGGCCTAACGTAGCCTGCGGAGGGCGCCGTGCTCGTTCGGTGCGCCCGGGAACAGTCGGACGTTTTTCATGGCCCGCAAAGACCCTCAGCCGCTAAGCGCTCTGATGCACGAGTTGATGAAGAAGCTCGATGCGGGGAGCAAGCTTGGGGAGGCAACCATCGTTTCGGCGTGGCAGGACGTCAGCGGACCGCAGATTGCCAACGTAACCGAAAAAGTGTGGGTCGAAAAGAAGCGCCTGTTCGTCAAGATCCGATCCGCGCCGTGGCGTTACGAACTCCATCTTCAGCGCCGCGACTGGTGCGATCGCGTTAACGACAAGCTCGGGAAGCGCGTGATCGAAGAGGTGATCTTTCGCTGAACGCACCTTTGAAGCGGCCACGCCGCCTGCGTGGCCCTACGGTGCGGATTTCAGGCCTCGAACTTTTTGAAGACGATCGACGTGTTGTGGCCGCCAAAGCCGAACGCGTTACTGGCGGCGTAGACCACCCCGCGATCCTGCGGCTTATTCGGCGTACAATTCAAATCGCAGTCGGGATCGGGCGTTCGGTAGTTAATCGTCGGCGGGACCTTGTCGTACATGACCGAGAAAATCGCTGCGATGGCCTCTACGGCGCCTGCCGCACCCAGCAGGTGGCCGGTCATGCTTTTGGTCGACGATACGTTCATCTTGTAGGCATGGTCGCCGAACACTCGTTTGACCGCCTTGGTTTCGGCGACGTCGCCCAATGGGGTCGACGTTCCGTGCATGTTCATGTAGTCGAGGTCTTCGGGCTTCATGCCGGCGTCCTTGAGCATCATCTCCATGGCCAGAACGGCGCCCGCGCCCTCCGGGTGGGGGGCGGTGATGTGGTGCGCATCGGCCGACATGCCCATTCCACCGACTTCCGCATAGATCTTGGCGCCACGACGCTGCGCGTGCTCGAGTTCCTCGAGAACCAACGCTCCTCCGCCCTCCCCGAGTACGAATCCCTCCCGGTCGGCGTCGAACGGCCGGCTTGCCGTTGCCGGATCGTCGTTGCGCGTCGAAAGCGCCTTCATGGCATTGAAGCCGCCGACGCCCATTTCGCAAATAGGCGCTTCAGAGCCTCCGCAGACCACCGCCTCGGCAAAACCGGTTCGGATGAGCAGGTACGCGTCTCCAATGTTGTTGTTACCGGTCGCGCAGGCTGAAACGAGACAGTAGTTCGGGCCTCGAAAACCGTAGTCGATGGCGATGAGTCCGCTCGAAATGTCGGGGATAAGCATCGGAATGAAGAACGGCCACAGACGTTGGGCTCCCTGCTCGATCAGAATCTTGCTCTGTTCAGTGAACAGCTTGATGCCTCCAATGCCCGATCCGAAGATGACGCCGACCGTGTCTTTGTTAACGCCGGGAGCATCCGCGATGTGCGAGTCCTCGATCGCCTGTTTGGCGACGGCGACGGCATACTGGCAGAATGGGTCGAGTTTGCGGGCCGTCTTGCGATCCATGTAATTGAGCGGGTCGTAGCCCTTCAATTCGCAAGCGAACTTCGTGTCGAAGGTCGATACGTCGAAGTAGGTGATCTCAGCTGCGCCGCTGACACCCTTCATCATGGAATCCCAGAACGTCTCCGGCGTAAGACCGAGGGGCGTCAATGCACCCAAACCCGTCACTACGACTCTGCGTCGCTCGTTCAACATGGTGCTCTTGGAAAGAAATTCCCGGCATCCGTGCCAGGATCACGGACGTGCGAGATACGCGGCTCCAATCAGGCGCCGCTCTTTTCAGTCAGATACGAAATGGCGTCACCGACCGTGGCAATCTTCTCAGCGTCCTCGTCAGGAATCGTCAGATCGAATTCCTTTTCAAACTCCATGATCAGCTCAACCGTATCCAGTGAGTCGGCGCCGAGGTCGTTTGTGAACGAGCTGTCGTCGGCAATGGAGTCTTCATCGACACCTAGCTTGTCTACGATGATGGCGCGAACCTTAGCTCCGAGATCTTCCGACATGCTTCGATCCTTTATGTGCAATCTGGTTGATGGAAGACGGCCCCGACCGCACTGATTGTTGCGCAGGGCGCATTGAATCGATCAAACTACGGCGGGTCCTGAGATTAAACAACCAAGCCCCGGGCGCCAGACGGCCCGAAACCGCTCTCATTCGTTAAAAGTTGGTTGAAAATAGGTCATAGTCGAGGGTATCTTATCCACTTGTCCACTGGAACGCCCAAACCCGCTGCATGCCCTATCTGTTTACATCGGAGTCCGTCTCAGAAGGTCACCCTGACAAGGTTGCCGACCAAATCTCGGACGCGCTCCTTGATACAATGCTGGCCCAAGATCCCTCGAGCCGGGTCGCGGTCGAGACACTCGTAACGACCGGCCTCACTATGGTCTCGGGCGAGGTAACCACTTTGGCCCGATTCGATCTTCAGGACGTGGTGCGCCAGGTCATTCGCGATATTGGGTACAACGATTCGTCGTTGGGATTCGACGCCGATTCGTGCTCTGTACTGAGTTCGCTACACAAGCAGTCGCCCGATATTGCGCAGGGAGTCAACGAGGGGGACGGTCTGCACGCTGATCAGGGCGCAGGCGACCAGGGCATGATGTTCGGGTATGCCTCTTTGGAAACACCCGAGCTCATGCCGATGGCCATATCGTACGCGCACGGTCTCGTCAAGACGCTGGCTGAGATTCGCAAGGGTGAGCACTTGATGCCCTACCTGCGACCGGACGCGAAGAGTCAGGTCACGATCGAGTACGAGGACGACAGGAAGACGCCCCGGCGCGTTCATACGATTGTCGTCTCCACACAGCACGCCGTGGACGCAGACTTGCGTACGATCGCGGAGGACGTGAGGTCCCGCGTGATTCCACGCGTGATACCGGCAGATCTGCTGGACGACGATCTGATCCTGCACGTCAATCCAACCGGGCGATTTGTCCAGGGCGGACCGCACGGCGACACCGGGCTGACAGGACGTAAGATCATCGTAGACACGTACGGCGGAAAAGGCGCACACGGCGGGGGCGCGTTCAGCGGGAAAGATCCATCCAAAGTGGACCGTTCTGCGGCCTACGCCGCACGGCACGTAGCCAAGAACCTCGTGGCGGCGGAACTGGCCTCGGAAGTACTTGTTCAAATCGCTTACGCAATCGGGGTTGCCAATCCGGTTTCCATCGACGTTAATACTTATGGAACCGGGGTTATTCCAGACTTCCAGTTGGTCAAGATCGTCCGGGAGGTTTTCGACCTTAGACCGAAGAAGATTATTGAGCGTTTGCAACTGCTGCGACCCATATACCGAGAGACCGCAGCGTATGGGCATTTCGGCCGAAGCGGGTTCACCTGGGAAGCTCTCGACCACGTTGATCAGCTTGCCAAGGCAGCGTCGATCGCTGCCTGAAGCATGGCTTACACCCTTGCCGTCCGCAGCATCAGCGGTGCGGGCGGGATTGTCGCTTGCCCTCTTCCTCGTCGCGGGGGCCATTCCGGCCAATTCGCAGACGG
Source organism: Rhodothermales bacterium (assembly GCA_035512315.1). Lineage (GTDB taxonomy): Bacteria > Bacteroidota > Rhodothermia > Rhodothermales > DATKEJ01 > DATKEJ01. The sequence continues at coordinate 3,793 of DATKEJ010000044.1, forward strand.
ATCGTGATCGAGACGCCCGCGGCGGCGGGATCGATTCTCTCCTCCAGCGCCCGACTCACGTTCATCGGTATGCCCGGATCGAGGACGAGACCGGGACAGCTCGAGCCGTCTACCAACCCAGAAGTGCCGGGCTAACCCTCCAGTCTGACGATGAGACTGCCCGATCTGCTCTCAAAATTGACCGCCGCATCGGATGGTCGGGTCGCGACGAAGCCCTCCGCCTCATAGACGAGCGGCGGAGCCCCGGAGGGAGGCATCTGACCTATCAGCAGTACGTCGACGACGTCCCGGTGCTGGGCCGTTTCACGAGGGTTTCCGTTGACCGAGCCGGCCGGCCGACCTTCATCGTGAACGCGTTTGCGCCGCATGTGGACAAACTAAACGATTTCGATACTTCTCCCTCTGTGACCGCGTCAGAGGCACGCGCCAGATCCGAGTCGGTCTTCCCCGAACCGTACACGCGTCTGGGCCAAACCGAACTCGTCGTCGTGCCGCTCGAAACACCGAGACTCAGCTGGAAGACCCTGGCATGGCCGGCCAAAGGAGGCGAGTACGAAATCCATGTGGACGCGCATAACGGCGAGATCTTCGGCGTCACGAACCTGACGCTTCACAGGTCGTCGCACCCGGCCGGTGCGGACCAGAGACGGTCGCTCGGTCCCGTACACCCGGCGCAGGCGGTTGAGTCGGCTGCGGGCGCGATGGTGGAGGGAGAAGGTCTTGTTTTCGATCCCGATCCGCTTGCCACCGCGGGTAAGGAATATGCACCGCCGTACGTCGATTCTGACGACGCGGACATCCCCGAATTGAATGCAGAACGCAAGCTCGTCTCCCTTGCGGACATCACCCTTGGGCCGGATCAGCTCCACAGGCTGATCGGACCGTACGTCGAGGTTACCGGGAGGCGCTCGAACGGGCAGGTCAACTACACACCTCCCGAGGAGTCGAGCGCCACGGGGTTTGCGTATACCCGCGGCGACGAGCGGTTCGAGGCGGTGATGGTGTATTACCACATCGACAAGAGCCAGCGGTACGTGCAATCACTCGGCTTCGATGACGTTCAGAACGGACCGGTGCCGGTCAATCCGTTCGGCGAAGGAAATGCCGACATCTCCAACTATTACCTGGCCCTCAACTACCTGGCGTTCGGCGGCGGATCCATCGACGATGCCGAGGATGCATTCGTCATCTGGCACGAGTATGCCCACGCACTTCTCAATGCGCGGGTGCCGGGCCTCGCGAACACGTACGAGGGGAGAGCTTTACACGAAGGGTGGGCGGACTACTGGGCGGCCTCCTACCAGAGAGAAATGTTCGAGGATGGCCTCCTGCCGCCCGGCAATTGGAAACGGTTCTTCCGGTGGGACGGCAACAACCTCTCCCTCTCGCCCCCATGGCTCGGGCGGACACTTCCGGATTTCAATGTGTACCCGACCGACCTTAGCAGGTCGAACGTCCATGGCGACGGCCTTGTCTGGGCGTCGGCTGTAATGGCCGTCTACGACCGGCTCGGGCGGCGCCTGACGGACGAGCTCACTATCCAGGCTCACTACTACCTGACCGCGGCTGCGACAATGGAGGACGCCGCGTACGCGCTGATTCAGGCCGACGTCGACCTCTACGGGGGTGAGCACGCGGGCGATTTGGTGCAGGTTCTCAGCGAGCGTGGATTCGTCGATGGGTCGTTGTTCCGAACCGCCATCGAGCACGAGCAGCTCGCCGATACGGAACAGCTCGGAGGCAGCGTCGAGGTAGTTGCCGAGATCACGTCCTTCGTTTCGGAGGTCACCTCCGCGACGATCTATTATGCCGGCGGCGGCGCGTCGGGCGCTACGTCCATGACGACCGACGATGGGGTCATCTATCGCGGCGCCATCCCTCTTCCGAATACCCCGTCGGTTGTAAGCTATTATATAGAGGTCTCAGATGACCTCGGCCAGATTACGAGGCTTCCGGAGGGCGCGCCCGACGCTTCGTTTGATTTTGTCGCGGGTCCCGATAGCGAGCCCCCGGTGATCTCCCACCTGGAGCTTCCCAAAACGTCCATTTACGGCTGGCCGCCGCTAATCAAGGCAACGATCACGGACAACGTCACGATCGACACCGTTTTCGTAGAGTTCGTGATCACGGATGATGAAACCTCTGCCGTTCTTGTTGACTCGAGTTTCGGCCTCACTCCTGACGGCGACGAGTACAGCGGATCCTTCCCAGAAGTTGACGTTTCGTTCCGAGGACGTGAGACCGTCGCGTACCGGATCCACGCAATCGACGGTTCGGCTTCGAAAAACAAATCAGTACTTCCGTTAGCTCAGGACGCTCCGTTCGTGTTTCCACTGTCGATAACGGGCACGGTTGTTCAGTACGATTTCGAGCAGAATTCCGAAGAAATCGTCGGCACCGGTTCGTGGGAGCGCGGGACGCCGACTTTCGGTCCGCTTTACGCCCACTCGGGGACGTCCGCCTGGGTGACGAATCTCGACGGCCCGTACCCGGCGGCACAGGGCACCTCCAGCCTGACCCTACCGCCTGTCGCACTCGGGGACTTGGATACCGCCCTGCTGCAGTTCTGGCATTGGTACGATTTTGAGCACGATGGCACGGCAGATCCGGGTTCGAACGTGAACGCGACGCTGTGGGATGGCGGCAACGTACTCGTTTCCCTTGATGACGGTGCTACCTGGAACATAGTGACCCCTGATGGGGGATACGACGGTGTGATCTCGTCCGGCGTTGGGAATCCAAAAGGCGGCCAGCCCGCATTCGGAGGCTACAGCTACGGCTGGCGGCGCGAGATCGTCGAAATTCCGGGAGGGCCATCCGTTACGGTTCGCTTCGATTTCGGCACCGACATCAGCAACAACGAGCCTTCGATCGCCTACACAGGATGGATGATCGACGACGTGGTCTTTATGGTCGACCGGCCGGCGGACGACGAGGTGCCTGAGGTTCTCGAGGCGCCGCCTGCTTTGACGGAAGTAAGCTCGGGAGTGAGCGCAGCGCCGGCTACGGTAAGAGTCCGTTTGAGCGACGACACCGGCATCGAGAGTGCGAGGGCGTCGTATTCGATCTCCGGTCCGAACGGATCGGGCTCGGGGACCGTCCGACTGGCTATGTCCTTCGTCGATCCGACGAGTTTCTCAGCGGATGTGCCGGTTCCGGCGACCGCCGCTGTTCCCGGAACGATCGTTGACTACGAATTGACGGTCCGCGATTTCGACGGGAACGAGATCGTTCTTCCGGGCGGAAATCAGAGGTACCGGTTCGCCTACCTCCTGGTCGAGGAGACAGATGTCGTCTCGGCGGCCACACCGTCGGGGGGCTGGTCTCCGTCGGGGCAGGCCTGGCGCATTGATGCATCGAGTCACCGCGGGTCGGACGCCTCGCTCGTGTTCTCACCCACGGATCTTCCAGTCGACGCGAACAGCATCGTATTCGAGCTGACGCACTCTTTTCGCTTGCAGTCGGGGGCGGTAGGACGCCTCGCCGTATCGACGGGCGACGCAGGCAACTGGGAGCCGATCGACCCCGAGAACGGGTACCCGAACGGGAGCCAGGTTTTCGTGGGCCTCGGGTCGGACGTGACGAGCGTGTACGGGCTGGATTCGTTCGCCGGGAGCCATCTGTGGATTCGCCTGGATATGGCTGCCGAGGCGCCTCTTTCGACGGCAGATTTCTGGGATGTTTCGTCGGCTCGGCTCGTTTACAAGGGATCCTCGCCCGATTTCGAAGTGCCGAGGTCGCTCGAGCTCCATCCGAACTACCCGAATCCATTCTCGGGCTCGACCACGATCACTTACTCCCTGCCGGAGCCTGCGACGGTTCGGATCGAGGCCTTCGACGTTCTCGGCCGGCGCGTCGAGACGCTCCGAGACGAAATGCATCAGGAAGGCACGCATTCTGTGCGCTGGCAACCGAACATTGCTCCGGGTGTTTACATGATCCGTCTCGAAGCTGACGGCCGGGAGAAGCACCTTCGCGTAACGCTAACTCGCTGAACCGCGTTTTCACGGTTGTGCAACGGGGGTTGCGCTATTTTTCAGATTCGATATTTGTCACAACCAACCCTGCTGGCTCCGTCATCCCGGACTCGATCCGGGATCCACAATTCACTGAAATTAAAGAACAGAATAATAAATAGTTATGGATCATAAGGAAGGCGCTTACAAAGTACGAGATCTCAGTTTGGCGGATGCCGGTCGGCTGCGCATGGAGTGGGCCGAAACACGGATGCCCGTGCTCATGCAGCTTCGTGAGCAGTATGCCGTTGAAAAGCCTTTCGACGGATACCGCATTACCGGATGTCTGCACGTGACGAAGGAAACCGGGGTGCTGGTCGAAACCTTTGCGGCCTGCGGCGCCGACGTTGCGTGGAGCGGCTGCAATCCGCTGAGTACCAACGACGAGGTCGCTGCAGCGCTTGCCGTCGCAGGTATCGAGATTTACGCCTGGTACGGGATGAACACCGAGGAGTTCTACTGGTGCATCGATCGGACGCTCGACAAACCGCCGCACCTCACCCTCGACGACGGAGCCGACCTGATTTTTACGGTCCACAATCGTCACCGTCACCTCGCGGACACAATCATCGGGGGAAGCGAAGAGACCACGACGGGCGTGCATCGCCTCCGCGCGATGGCCAACGACGGCAAGCTCCTGTATCCCGTCTATGCGGTTAATGACGCCGAGACGAAGTGGGATTTCGACAACGTGTACGGCACCGGACAGAGTACTCTAGACGGCATTCTCCGGTCGACGAGCGTCCTGCTCGCCGGCAAGAACTTCGTTGTCGCCGGGTACGGTCACTGCGGACGCGGCGTCGCGTTGCGTGCGAAGGGCATGGGAGCCAACGTGATCGTCACCGAAGTCAAGCCGACGGCGGCGCTGAAAGCGACGCTCGAAGGGCACCGGGTCATGACGATGGACGAAGCTGCTGAAATCGGCCATATCTTCGTGACCGCAACCGGCATGCGCGACGTCATCCGGGGCCGCCACTTTGCCACGATGCAGGACGGCGCGATCGTCTGCAATACGGGCCACTATGACGTCGAGCTGAACCTCAAGGAACTGGCTCAGATTTCGAAAGACACGCGGATGGTTCGCCCCGACAACCGCGAGTACACGCTCGACAACGGACGACGGATCTTCGTCCTCGCCGACGGGCGACTCGTAAACCTGGCAGCGGCTGAAGGGCATCCTTCCGAGGTCATGGACATGAGCTTTGCAAACCAGTTCATGGCCCATCTCAGCCTGGTTCAGGCACACGAGAGTGGCGGCGACCTGACGCCGAGGATCATCGATCTGCCGGAGGCGCTCGATCAGGAGATCGGACGCGTCAAGCTGCAGACGATGGGCATCAATATTGACGCGCTTACCGAAGAGCAGATCGCGTACGAGACGGACTACGCGGCAGGGACCTGACCCCTCGTCATCCCGAACGAAGAGAGGGACCCGGTTACATCAGACATCAGACAGCAGACATCAGAATTTGACTGACGAATTCTGACCGGATATTGCTCTGTGCCCGTGGGTCGCGCCGGAGTGATGCCGGGGGCCCGTTCACAGGACGTGCTTTCCAAAGGGTTTGAACGCACCAGACGAGGCAGCGATTGTCGAGATCCAGCGACGAAGTCAACACTGACAGTTCCTGAATCAAAATCTGCTGTCTGCTGTCTGACGTCTATTTCTCACCTTCCCAGGTCAGAATATCCTCTTCCGACTTCTCACGGTCTTTCCACTCCTCGGCGTCGGGCAGCGGGTCTTTCTTTTCCGTGATGTTGTATCCGAGGTTCTTCCACTGCTCGGCCAGGTAGGCGTTCCACTCCGTGTAGTGCTCCCACTTCTCGGGCACTTCGTCGTCTGCGTAAATGGCCTCTACCGGACAGACCGGCACACAGGCATTGCAGTCAATGCACTCGTCCGGATGTATGACAAGAAAATTCGGGCCCTCGTAAAAGCAGTCCACCGGACAGACTTCGACGCAATCCGTGTGCTTGCAATTGATACAGGGCTCGGTAACGACGTATGGCATATCAGAATGACCGCGTTAGAATTTCGGTCGTCGGAAACGCGCGACTGACACCAGCACCTCCGGTACCGACGACTCCCGCGCAATAACGTAACCGCTCGTCAAAGGTTCAAGCCAACTCCCGGCTGACCGTCATTCCTCACGAAAAAAGGTCAGAACCCGTCTTGGGAACACCCAATCCGAAGTGCTTATAGACCCGAGGTGTTGCCACCCGGCCTCTGGGCGTCCGCTGCAGGAACCCTTCTTGGATGAGAAACGGCTCGTACACCTCCTCGATCGTGCCGGGGTCCTCGCCGACCGCCACCGAGAGCGTATTGATGCCCGTCGGGCCGCCTCCGAACTTCTGCACGAGTGCTAGGAGAATTCGGGCGTCCATGTCGTTCAGCCCGCTCTCATCCACTTCGAGGGCGTTCAGCGCCCTGTCGGCGACCTCGCGGGTTATCACGCCGTCGCCTTCGACCTCGGCGAAGTCACGCGTTCGTCGGAGCAGCCGGTTGGCGATTCGCGGCGTACCTCGGCTGCGTCTGGCGAGCTCCGATGCTCCATCGCCTTCGATTTTCGTTTGCAGAATGCGCGCCGACCTGAGGACAATCTTTTCGAGCAGATCGGCTGTGTAGTAGTCGTACCGGAAATCGATCCCGAACCGGGCCCTGAGCGGCGCCGTCAGAAGACCCTGCCTGGTAGTAGCGCCAATGAGCGTGAACGGGGGAAGCGTGATTCGGACGCTGCGGGCGCTCGGACCCGAATCGATCAGGATGTCGATGCAGTATTCCTCCATCGCCGAGTAAAGATACTCTTCCACCGCCGCCGGAAGCCGGTGGATCTCGTCGATGAATAGAACGTCGCCTTCGCTCAGGTTGGTCAAGAGTCCCGCGACGTTAGCCGGCTTGTCAAGCGCAGGACCGCTCGTCGTCTTGATGGTCGCGTCCATCTCGTTGGCGATGATGTACGCAAGGGTCGTTTTTCCGAGTCCTGGCGGTCCCGACAGAAGGACATGGTCGAGCGTCTCTCTCCGATTCCGGGCGGCCGTCAGAAAGACGCGCAGATTGGATCGAATCTTCTCCTGGCCGACGAACTCATCCAGCGACTTCGGACGCAGCTGGCGCTCGAGATCTTCGTCGCCCTTGAAAGGCGTCGGGTTAAGTTCGCCCAGCACGCCGCCGTCAGCCATCGCCCGCTCCAAATCGGCGCAGCGGCCCCGTTGGGGCCTGCGCCACGTGAATGGAAAAGTACGGGACGAAGATACGAGTCGAGCCCGCCGGGATAAACTGCCCGATTGGCTAAACCATGGCGGCTTTCCGCGCGTAAGAGGCGAGCATCGAACGCGTTTATATTGATCTTGCATGGGTGTCAGAGCGGGTATATCAATTGGGCAGCAGCTGAAACTGAAGCAGGAGCAGAAGCTCTCGCCTCAGGTGATTCAGTATATCAAGCTGCTTTCCAAAACGACGCTCGAGCTCGAACAGCGCATCAAGGAGGAACTGCAGGACAATCCGGTCCTCGAGGCGGATGAGTTGGCTGAGCGGGAAGAGTTCGAGCAGCCTGCAGAGGAGATCGAGCGAACGGAGGAAGAGCTCGATTTCGATGACATGTGGGACACCTACCACAACAATCCGGATGATCTGTATGGCTACAAGGCGCGCGTCGATCGATCTGACGACGACCGGCCTGAAATGCCGGCTGAGTATCGAGAATCTCTCCTGGAGGACCTGCGTGAGCAGATCGGACTGTCGGATCTTTCAGAGAGCGAAGTGGCGATTGCCGAGCAGATCATCGGGTCGGTTGATGATGACGGCAGGCTGCGACGCTCGCTTCAGTCGATCGCCGACGACATCGCTTTTTCGACCGGTGACATGATGTCGGAGACGGATGTAGAGCGCGTGCTCACCGTTGTTCAGCGTCTGGAACCAGCCGGCATCGCGGCTCGCAATCTCCAGGAATGCCTCCTCGTTCAGGCCGAGATGGTTCCCTCGGACACGGAGGGTCGTGATCTCGCCGTCGAAATTCTCAAGGCCCATTACAAGGCGTTTACCATGAAGCACCACGCCGACCTGATGGCGCGGACGGGCGCAGATCCGGAGGAACTGAGCGTGGCTCTCGAGCTGATAAAGAAGCTCGATCCGAGACCGGGGTACGGTTATGCTGAGGAGGGGGCGGCCACCGTCATTCCCGATTTCGAGGTCAAGCGAGAGGGTGACGAACTCGAGATCATCCTGAATCGCCGCAATGCCCCGCAACTCCGTCTATCCCGTCACTACGTCAGGTTAATGGATCAGATGGCGGCCGAAAAGAACGGTCGTAACAACGAATCCACTGAGGCGCGCAAGTTTCTTAAGCAGAAAATGGAGTCGGCGAACTGGTTCATCCAGTCGATCCGCCAGCGCCAGGAGACGATGACGCGCGTCATGTTCGCTATCGTCGACCATCAGAAGGAGTTCTTCCTCGAAGGGCCGGGCAACCTCAAGCCGATGGTACTGAAGGATATCGCCGAGCGAATCGAAATGGATGTTTCGACCGTCAGCCGCGTGGTCAATGGCAAGTACGTGCAGACCGAGTTCGGAGTCTTCGAGCTCAAGTACTTCTTCTCGGAGGGTGTCGAAACGGAGAGCGGGGAGATGGTATCGAACCGGGAGGTGAAGGCTCTCGTCGAGCAGATCATCGAGGAGGAAGACAAGGCCA